>JASFUJ010000507.1:0-3706 GCA_050050355.1 Acidobacteriota bacterium | reverse complement strand
GCGACCCACCCGATCCCGGCGGGTTCCTCGGTTCAGCTCAGGGTCCAGGCCTCCGACGGCTCCGGGCCCGGGGACCTGGTCGAGGCGGGCATCGACGACCTGTCGATCTGCCCCAACTGACCCGGTCGCGGATCGTCCATCACCCGGCGGCGGGGGGTTTCGGCCCCCCGCCGCCCTTCGTCGTGCAGGCTCTCGGAAGCCCACTGCGTGCCGAGTGAGCCGACTCTTCCGCCGTGAGCTTCGGGCGGGGGCGCCCCCAGCCTCCCCGCGAGGAGGGGTGATCCGGAGGATCATCCAGGTCGATCGGAGCGGCGTCCTCGATGGATCGGGAACTCTCGACCCGAGCGCCACGAACCCGGTCTTCTAGGTCAGAACGCGCCAGAACAAAACGCAGAAAAACACGCAAATCGCGCCCAGGACCACATTCGTGACCGTCCGGTTGCGATGCTCCGGTCCGATCCGTCCGGCGGACCCCGCCAGGGCCAGCAGGGCGAGGGCGAGGAGCGGCATGAAGGCGGCGCCGACCACGGCGTAGAGGCGTTGCATGGTGGCGAACCCCTGCACCAGACCGGCGATCGGGACGGTGGCGAGCAGGTAGAGGAAGGTCCGGTACGGCCGGCCCGCGGTGTCGATGGCCCCCCGGCCGGCGTCCGTACGCTGTCCCAGCAGGCCCCAGAGGTCGGCGAAGAGGTAGGGGACGCTCTGCCAGACGCCGAGCAGGCTGCTCGCCACGGCGCCCCAGGCGCCGGCCAGGAAGGTCCAGCGGGCGGCCGGGCCGAGGGTCTCCTCCAGCCGCTCGCCGAGGGCGACGACCAGGCCGGCGCCGCCGCCCGAGACCTCGATGGTGTCGCCCACGATCACCATCGCGACCCCGAACAGCGCCGTCACCGCGTAGGCCACGGCCAGGTCGATGCGGCAGGTGCGGAGGTGCCCGGGCCCGTCGCGCCCCTCCTCGCGGATCCAGTAGCCGTAGCACAGCACCGTGAGGGTGCCGCCGACCCCTCCCATCAGGGCCGCGGTCCAGCCCGGGCCGCCGGGGAGGTCCGGGATGCGCGGCACCAGCAGGCCCGAGAGGACCGCGGGCCAGTCCGGTGCCACGCGGATCGCCGTGATCACGACGGTCCCGAACATGAGCGCGATCGCGCCGCCCATCACCCGTTCGACCAGCCGGTATCCGCCCAGGCGCACCAGGACCACGCCCGCGGCGCCGTGGAGCACGCCGAAGAGCACCTTGTCGCTCCGGGCGTCTCCGGTCAGGGGGACGAGGGCGTGGGCGGTGGCGCCGCAGGCGCTCAGGAGCGCCGCGGCCACCAGGAAGCTCCAGACCAGGAAGTACGCCAGGAAGGCGAAGCGCAGGGGCCGGGGAAGCCGGCTCATGGCCCCTTCGAGCAGGGTCTCGCCGGTGGCGAGCTGCCAGCGGGCCAGCCCCTCGTTGAGAACGAACTTGATCGCCGCGCCCGCGAGCACCGCCCAGAGCACGGCGGTGCCGAGGGCGTGGCCGGTGAAGGCGGCGGTGGCCAGGTCGCCGGCGCCGACGCCGGTGGCGGCCACCAGCAACCCCGGGCCGATCACGGCCCCGCTCGCTGCAAGAAGGCGGGCGGGGCTGGCGCGTCGCTCCGGCATGGGGCCGGGGAAGGCTACCACCTCAGAAATACCGCGCCGCCTTCTCCAGCGCCCGGCGCTCGATCACCAGGTCCTCGCCGACCACGGTGGAGGGCAGCGAGATCGGGGCGCAGGCGCCGATGTACTCCCAGACCCGGTCCTCGACGGCGTACTTCAGCCGGCAGGCCCGGCAGACCAGGAACCGGTCCTCCACGACGAAGCCCATCCGGTAGCGGTAGCAACTGAAGCAGGCGTCCAGGTGGGTCTGCAGCCGGCCGGTGCCGTCGGTGCGCACCAGGAAGTGCACCCGGGTCCGCTCGGCGGAATAGGCGAAGAAGTGGACCGCCCCGTCGTCGACCGAGGCCGTCGGAATGCGCACCGCGTCGCCCTCGGCGAGCACCTCGAGGTGCTCCGGGAGCTCGGGGCCGCAGGCGCTCGCCAGGATCAGGACCGTGACCAGCAGGACGCCGCGCATCGCATGCTCCCCGGTCAGCTCCGGAGGATCGAGTCCGGGTCGGTGATCGCCGCCCGCCACGAGGGCAGCAGGCTGGCGGCGACGTACGGCAGGACCGCCAGCGGCAGGCAGAGCAGCAGGGTGTAGGCGTCCAGGCCGGGCCGCACGTCGAACGGGGGGAAGAGCACCGACCAACCCCGCAGCAGCCGGGCGAAGAGGACGCCGTCGAGCCAGATCAGGTGGACCTGGGCGAGGATCAGGCCGGTGAGCAGCGACACCGCCGACACGATCGCCCCTTGCCAGAAGCAGAGCTCCATCACCTCGCGGGTGCTCCAGCCCACCGCCTTGAGCAGCCCGAGGGTGCGGTACTCCTCGGCGGACAGGCCGCTTCCCTGGTCCCAGACCAGGATGGCGAAGGCCGCCACGGCGCTCAGCAGGAAGGCCGCCCACACCCCTCCCCGCCAGTCGAAGATCGCGTCGTAGGTGCGCAGGATCTGCTCGCGCGAGATGGTGCGCACGTCGGGCCACAGCTCCTGGATCTTGCGGGCCACCGTGGTCACCTCGGAAGGCTGGGCGATCTTCACGGCGAGGTCGGTGGCGAGTCCGGCGTCGACGGCGAACACCCGGCGCAGCACCGGCGTGGGGAGCACGACCAGGTCGTTGGTGAGCACCGAGGAGGCGGCGGTGAACACTCCGCGCACCCGGGGGGCGAAGAGGGTGCCGTCCGCCCCCTTGAGCGGCAGCCGGTCGCCGACCCAGAGGAAGCGCTCGTCCGCCACGCCCCGGCCGACGACGCAGTCGCCGTCCTCGAGCTCCGTGCGGCCCGCGCCGTCCACCGTCTCCAGGCTCCCGGGGGGCACGGAGTCCGCCCCCCAGAGGGTGAACGTGGCGCCCGTCGGCGGGTCGAAGGAGTAGCCCCACACCCGGGGCCGCACCGCCTGCACTCCCCGGATCCGGCGGATCGCCCGCGCCCGCTCGACCGGGATCAACTCGTGGCGGCCGCCGGAGAGCCTCTGGACCACGAGCTGGGGCGCCGCGTCGAGGAGCGCCCGGGACTCCCTCCGCAGGGCCTTGACGTAGAGCAGGAGCGAGGCGACGATCGCCACCAGCAGCGAATAGACGATCACCACCACCAGGGTCTTCGCCCGGTGGCGCCCCAGGGTGGTGGCGGCGAGCCCGCAGATGCGGAGGTGGTGGTTCATGGCTCGGGGGGAGGCACCTCCCGGCCGGCTCCGGCGTCTCCAGGGGCGGGGGGAGGCACCAGCGAGCCGGCCGGGAAGTGTTCCAACGCCGCGGGGTGGTCGGAGAACGGCGCGAACAGGTCGGTCTGCGAGGGGTGACGGCAGTAGCTCGATCCGGACCAGAGGGCCAGGTCGGTGAGCTGGAGCTCGGCCACCAGGGCCCGGTTGTGGCGCCGGGTCGCGTGCGCGGACGGCCCCGCGCCGCCGGTTCGGCCGCCCGCTCCGAAGACGGCCAGCCCCGAGGCGAGCAGCGCCTCGACGCAGAGCAGCGCGGGCAGGAGTTTGCTCATCCCTCCTCCCAGTCGTAGAGCGAGACGAAGTAGGCCAGCAGGGCGTCGATCTCGCGCTCCTCGAGCAGGTACTGCCAGGCCGGCATCTGGAGCGGCGGCTCCGGGCCCGCCGGGTCCAG
>JASFUJ010000506.1:0-3709 GCA_050050355.1 Acidobacteriota bacterium | reverse complement strand
TCGACCTTGATCGTCTCCTCCGGCGGCCCGGAGAGCCGAAAGGCCTCACCCTTCGCGGCGTCGCCACCGGACGCCCGGGGCTTGACCGTGCGGGTGAGGGTATGCGGGTTGTACTGGAACACCACCACGCTCGCCATCGGGTCGAACGGGTCGATGCCGAGGACTGCGCCTTTCAGGAGGCGGGGGGATTGGGGCGAGCTCACCATGATGTTCGACCTTCCAAGTCTTCTCGACCTTCCACTCGATCTTCTAGGGCCGCCGGGACTGCAACATGACGCCTCGGCGGTGACGAGCCTGCTGCACCACGTGCGTCAGCTCGTGCGCCAGGAGGCGTCTCCCTTCCCGGCTATGCGGGTCGAACTGTCCCTGGCCGAACACGATGTGATTGCCGATCGTGAAGGCGCGAGCCCCGAGATCGGCGACGATCGTCACTCCTCGTCCCTTCCGATGCTCGCGAAGAACTTCGGACCACCTCCGTCTGATCTGGCTCGCAGCCTGCCGCCGAATCTGCGGTCCTTCGAGCCGCGTCACCACCTCCGCGATCGCATCCGCCTCCTTTTCACAGGCATCCTCCGGCTGACTGAGCTCGAGCTTCGCCTGGACCAGGGGTCCACGTTGCGTCAGCTCAGGGACGGAAAAAGAACCTGGTGGTGCAGAGCAGGAAGCGCGTCTCTCGACCAGCTCCATCACACCCATCCACCCACCTCCCTTTCCGTCACGGGCTTCTCCAGCTTCGCGCACTCCGCTTCCGCCGCCCGTCGCAGGTGGTCCATGGCCACCGGACGCCCCTCGTCGGCGGCGAGGAAGGCGGCGGCCATGGCGATGTTGCGGATGTGGCCGCCGGAGACGTTGAGGCGGGCGAGCTTCTCCGGGTCGAGGCCGTCCACCGGGGTGGCCGCGGGGAAGATCCGCCGCCAGATCTCGGCGCGCAGGGTCGCGTCGGGGAACGGAAACTGGACGATGAACCGCAGCCGGCGAAGGAACGCCGGGTCGAGATCCTGTTTGCGATTCGTGGTGAGGATGGCCAGCCCCTGGTACGACTCCATCCGTTGCAGCAGGTAGCTGACCTCGATGTTGGCGTAGCGGTCGTGGCTGTCCTTGACCTCGCCGCGCCGGCCGAAGAGGGCGTCGGCCTCGTCGAAGAAGAGGATCGCGCCGCCGGTCTCGGCGGCGTCGAACACCCGCCGCAGGTTCTTCTCCGTCTCGCCGATGTACTTGGACACCACGGCCGAGAGGTCGATGCGGTAGAGGTCCAGGTCCAGCTCGTCGGCCAGCACCTCCGCCGCCATCGTCTTGCCGGTGCCGCTGGGGCCGGCGAAGAGAGCGCTGATCCCCAGGCCGCGGGAGCACCTTGCGGCAAAGCCCCAGCGCTCGTGAACCGTGGCGCGGCGCCGCAGGTGCGCCGCCATCTGGCGCAGGATCGCCCGCTGCGGCTCCGGGAGCACCAGGTCGTCCCAGACGGCGGCGGGCACCAGCCGCTGCGCGAGGCCGTCCAGCCTCGCCCGGGCCTGGGTCCGGCAGGCGGACCAGAGGCACGCTTCGAGGCCGTCGCCCGTTGCCGGCCGATCGGCCGCGAGCTCCGCCGTCACCGTCCGGATGCCCTCCACCCCCAGCCGGAACTGCTCCACCACCCGCTCGATCATCCGCTCCACCCCGGCGTCGAGCCGTGCTTCGAGCGGTCCGAGCGCGTGGCGCCAGAGCGCTCGCTCCTCGGCGGCGGCGGAGCGCTCCACTTCCACGCGCAGGGAGCGGCGGCGCAGCTCCAGCGGCTCGCGGGCGACCAGGAAGAGCAGCCCGCCCACCGCCTCGGCGAAGGCCGACCCCGGACGGGCCGCCTCGCCGGCCTCCAGCGCGCCGCAGTCGAGCAGGAGGGCGCTGGCCGACAGCACCGCCTCCCGCTGCCACAGCCGCACCAGCGCCTCGCGCTCCGCCGGCGCCGCGGGCACGTCCGGAGCGGCCAGGACGTGGAGGCCGAGACCCAGCTCGGCACAGACGGCGGCGGCCACGGCGCGCCGGCCGACGCCCGGCAGGCCGGTGAGCTGCACCGCCGGGCGCCCCTCTGCGTTTTCGGCTCCCCACGGGACGCCCCCCCACAGTCCGGCGATTCGCCGCGCCAGCTCCGCCTGAGAGGGGGACAGCTCCCTTGGCGGCGCCACCGGCTCCACGTAGCCCCGCAGCCGCTCGTCCACGTAGGGCGGCACGCCGGTGAGGAAATGGAGCACCCGCTCCTCGATCTTGAGCGGGCTCGAGGCCAGGGCGTCGCCGGCGCCCACCTCCACCAGCCGCCAGCGACGCAAGGGCGCCTCCGGTGACAGGGCGCTCCAGTGGGCCTCGGGCAGCACGCCCAGGGCCAGTCCGAAGGTGGGCCAGCGGGTCTGCGGCTCCCCGTGGACTTCGGCGCAGAGCCCGGCGAAGCGGGAGTCCAGCTCCACCCCGGCGCACAGGAGCAGCACGGAGCGCTCGAAGGGGGAGAGGCCGAAGGTGGCGCAGAGCACGTCGAGAGCGGGGGGCTCCGGGAGGGCTTCGAGGGCCGTCGCGCACGAGAGGGCGCTCGCGGCGCGTTCGGGGGAAGGCTGCTCCGTCGCCGCGACCCGCTCATCGGCGCCGGAGCTCTTCAGCGCTCTCCGCAGGTGGGCCCTCACGACGGCCAGACTCGCGGAGAGGTACTGCTGGTTGGCCTCCTGCCAGCTCATCGTCTCGACGGGAGACTCCGTCGGGGCCGTGACCTTGGCGGATTCGCTCATGGCACCGTCACCTTCGGTCCGATGAAGCGCCGGAAGGTGGGGCTCTCCGGGTCGTCGTCCACCTCCAGCGGGCTCTCGGCGCCGTCCACCTGGACCGACGCCAGATAGTCGCCGGGCTCCACCCCGGCGAGCGAGAGCTCGATCACCGCACCGTCTTCGGTCCGGGGCGGCGTCGACAGGGTGTAGCCTTCCCCTCCGTCCCCGACCGTGCCTCGAAGCAGCAGCGCCGCTCGCTGGTCCGCATCCACGGGCGGCTGAATCTCGACCATCGCCACCGGCGGCGGAATCGGTGGCTTTCGAGTCGGGGTTTTCTCGATGTTCACCGCCACCAGGGTCGGCCGCAGCACCACGGCGGTGACGTTCGACTCCGGACCCGTGTGCGGAGTGGGCGGTGCGCCGAGCAGCCGACGGTGCACCACCTGGAGCGGCAGCACCCCGGCGCGGAGGGTCTCGGGGGCGAGGGCGGCCAGGTCGACCACGATCTCGGCGTCGCGTACCTCGATCGGCTCCAGCTCGTGACCGGCGAGCCGCACCCGCGTGCTTTCCCCTCGCAGGTGGCGGCCGCGGATGATCAGACGGCTGCCCGCCACCACCGGCGCCTCCGGTCCTGCCTCCGCCGCCACCCCCTCGATGACCGGCCGGCGGAAGGGAGCGACCTCCAGGCGACGCTCGCGCACCGGGAGGGCCGGCCGGGGCACTTCCTCGCCGTCGATCAGCACCACCGTCCCCTGATAGGCGGCGGAGAGCACGTAGGGCATCTGGAAGAAGACCGACCACAGCTTGGACAGCTCCTCCAGCGACAGAGCGCTGGGGGCGAACTTCACCTGCTCGCTGTCCTCGGCCAGGTCGGAGGCGGCGAGGAATGCGAAGGCGGGATCGGCGATCGTCGTCTCGATCTGACCCCGGCCGAGCACCGGCCATTCGTGGAGCCGGCGCACCACGCTCCCCAGCAGCCGCTCCGGCTC
>JASFUJ010000505.1:0-3713 GCA_050050355.1 Acidobacteriota bacterium | reverse complement strand
GGGCCGGACCACGTGGGAGAGGGTCGCCCCTTCGCCGAAGAAGAGGATCCGCGGCCGGTCGGCCCGGGGTCCGGTCATCGCCTCCGGCCTCCGAAGGCGGCCCACAGGACGGCCGCCGCCGAGGCGCCGAGGAGCCACAGGTCGGTGTCCGGCCCGAAGCCGTGTCCGGCGGCGGCCGTCTCGGAGGCCATCCGTTCCCCGTAGTGGGCCACGGCGCCGGCCACGAAGAGGGCGGAGGCCGCGACGATCCAGCCCAGGCGGTGGACCGAGCGCCGGAGCTCGCCCAGCCGCCGGTCGCCCTTCGGGCCGGGCTCGGACCGGAGAGTGAGGTGGCTGTTCTCGGTCCGGAACAGCAGGCGGTCGATCCGCCGGGGGAGCTCGAAGAGCCTGGGCCCCAGGATCAGGGCGTCCTCGAGGCCGCGCTGCCGGCGGGTGCTCCAGTCGTCCAGGATCAGGCGCATGGCGAAGGGCCGGACCTCCGACAGGGGGTCGAGCTCCGGGTCGATCCGGGCCGCCAGCCCGGACAGGATGCCCATGGCGCGGAAGACGAAGATGAGGTCCGCCTGGAACTGGAACGGGGCGTCGTAGAGGAACTGCCGGTACTCGTGGGTGAACACCCGGCGGTAGGCGTCCAGGTCGACCTCGTACATCTGGCCCAGGAGCGTCCCCCCGAACTGGTCGAGGATCGTCTGGGTCATCCGCTCGACCTGGTCGAGGTCGGCGCCGGGCAGCAGCATCCCGCCCATCAGGTACGACTCGACGATCCGCTGGGCGTCGCCGGTGCCGATGCCGATGGCGTACTCCCGCATGCTCTCGCGGAGCCGCGGTGGGACCCGGACCACCATGCCGAAATCCACGAAGACGAGCTGGAACGGCCGCCCCCGGATGCCGGTCTCACCCCGGCCCTCGGCGTCGCCCTCCCCCGGCTCCAGCGGCCGGATGAACAGGTTCCCCACGTGGGGGTCGGCGTGGACGTAGTGGACGACGAAAAACTGCTCGAGGTAGACCCGGAGCAGCAGCCGGGCCACCTCCTCCCGGTCCACGCCGGCCGCGTCGATGGCCGGGAGATCCGCCAGGCGGACGTAGCCCACGTCCTCCATGGTGAGGATCCGGGTGGTGGAGTGATCCCAGTGGATGGTCGGCACCAGGATCTCGGGCCGGTGCGCGAAGAGGCGCGCGAAGGTCTCGGCGTTGGTGCCCTCCGCCAGCAGGTCGAGCTCCTTGCGGGTGACCTCGTCGAACTCCCGGATCAACCAGTCCAGGTCCACCTGGCGCCGGACGGCCCGGAAGAAGCGGAGCCGGCGGATCACCCGCGCGATGGCCTTGAGGTCGGCCTCGACCAGCCGCTCGATGCCGGGCCGCAGGACCTTCACCACGACGGACTCGCCAGAGGGGAGCCGGGCCCGATGGGCCTGGGCCAGGGAGGCGGAGCCCACGACCTCGGTGGCGAACGAGGAAAAGACCTCCGCGAGCGGCCTCCCGAAGCTCTCCTCCACGCTCCGGGCCACGTCGGCGAACGGTGCCGGGGGCACCCGGTCCTGCAGGCCGGAGAGCTCACCGGTGACCTCCGGAGGCAGCAGGTCGATCCGCGTGGCGAGGAACTGCCCCAGCTTGATCAGCACGCCGCCGTTGGTCACGGCGAGGTCGCGGTACTCGCGGGCCAGGCGGGCCCACCGGGTCAGGGCGGGCTTGCGCAGGGCCCGGAGCACCGGCCGGTCGAGGACGATGTCCCACCAGACCACGTGCACCGAGATCTTGAAGAAGAAGCGGCGCACCCGACGGTAGCGCCGGCGATCCGGCGCCGTCTCGGCCGTCTCGGCCGGCTCTTCCCGCCGCCGATCCGGCTGCCGATCCCGGTCCGCCCCGGGGAGGGCGTCGGCTCCGCGGGTCTCTCCCGCCGCGGCCGGCGCAGCCGGCGCTCCCCCGGGGTCCGTCCGGGCCGTCATGCGGAGGGGAGTCCGGGGACCCCGAGCTGGCGCATCAGGGCGGCCAGGTCGAAGTAGGCGCGCACCTCCGCGATCCGGCCGTCCCGCAGCCGGAAGAGGTCGCATCCTTCGACCTCGGTGCGCCGCCCGGTGGCGGCGATTCCCAGGTACGAGCCGTCGTGCGTGCCGAGCATGCGGAACCGGCTGACCGCGGTGTCGCCGGAGGTGATCCGTTCCAGCTCGACGAACCGCTTGTCCGGGAAGCCGTCCCACAGCTCGTCGAGGAACCGGAGGAAGCCGTCGCGATCGACTCCGGCCGGCCTCGACGGCCCCACGAAGACGAAGCTCGGGGAGAGGATCTCCCCGGCGATCTCGCCGGGCCCCCTCGCGGAGTCACCCCGAGGGCTCCGGTTGAGCAGCTCGTCGAAGTAGCGGTCGAGGACGTCGTCTCCGGTCTCGAGGCCGGGCTGCGCCGGGCTCACGCCCACGCCTCCCCGATCGGCAGCTCCCGGCCGCGCAGCATCCGCAGCACCGCGGCGATGTCGTGGTCCTGGCGGCGGTCGCGGTCGTTGAGCGGAATCCGCCGGCGCACCGCCTCGTGGAGCCGGAACGCCGCCCCGCCGGGGCGGGCGCCGCCGCGCAGGTCCACCGCCTGGCAGACCCCGAGGACGGCGATGGCGGCGACCGTCTCGGTGAGCTCCAGCACCCGCAGGCAGTCCCGGGCGGCGATCGTGCCCATGCTCACCTTGTCCTGGTTGTGGCTCTCGGTGCTGCGGCTGAAGGCGCTGGCCGGGACCGTCGCCTTGAGGGCCTCGGCGGTCAGGGCCGAGGCGGCGATCTGCATCGCCTTGAAGCCGTGGTGCGCGGTGCGCTCGGGGCCCTCGCGCGCCACCAGGTTCTCCGGCAGGCCGTTGCCGGTCTCCCGGCTGCACAACAGGAGGAGCTGGCGGTCCAGGAGGTCCGCGACGTTGGCCACCGCGGTCTTCAGGGCGTCGGCGGCGAAGCAGACGTGCCCGCCGTAGAAGTTGCCGCCGTGGAGGGCCTCGCCGGTGTCGGGATCGATCAGGGGGTTGTCGCAGCTCGAATTGAGCTCGATCCCGGTCCACCGGTGGACCCAGGAGAGGGCGTCGATCAGCACGCCGATCACGTGGGGGGCGCAGCGGATCGAATAGCGGTCCTGGATCCGGCCGTCGCCGTTGCGCGCCGGGAGGTCGACGGCGAGATCCTCCCGGATCCAGCGGGCGCAGAGCTGCTGCCCGGGATGCGGCTTGGCCGCGAAGATGCGCTCGTCGAAGTGCCCCGGGTTGCCCCGCAGGGCCTCGCTGGCGCCGGCGGTGAGGATCGCCGCGAGCCGTGCGACCCGCCGGGCCCGATCGATGGCGAGGCAGAGGAGAGCGGTCATCACCGAGGTGCCGTTCATCACGGCGAGGCTCTCCTTGGGACCCAGGGTCAGCGGGATGAGCCCGGCCGCGGAGAGGGCGGTCGCGGCGTCGAGGATCCGCCCGCGGTGATGCACCTCCCGCTCGCCCACGAGCACCGCGGCGACGTAGGAGAGCGGCGTCAGGTCGCCGCTCGCGCCCACCGACCCCTCCGCGGGGATGCACGGCAGGATCCGGTGCTCGAGCAGCTCGCACAGGCGCTGGAGGACCTCGGGGCGGGCCGCCGACCAGCCGTTGCCGAGGGAGGCGAGCACGGCGGCGAGGACCGCGGCCGACGCCTCCTCGCCCAGCGTGGCGCCGGTGCCGCAGCCGTGGAAGCGGATCAGGTTCAGGGGCATCTGGGACAGGT
>JASFUJ010000504.1:0-3715 GCA_050050355.1 Acidobacteriota bacterium | reverse complement strand
GAGTATCCGACCGTCCAGCTCGCCCACGGCGGCGGAGGCAGGCTGTCCCAGGCGTTGATCGAGCGGATGTTCGTGCCCGCCTTCGACAACCCGACCCTGGCGGCCCTCCAGGACGGGGCGGTGCTGGCGCTGCCGGCCGCGGGGACCGACGGAGCGGCCGGCCGCCTGGCGCTCTCCACCGACTCCTTCGTGGTCCGGCCGCTGTTCTTTCCCGGCGGCGACATCGGCTCGCTGGCGATCCACGGCACGGTCAACGACGTCGCCATGTGCGGCGCCCGGCCGCTGGCCGTCTCCGCCGGCTACATCCTGGAGGAGGGGTTCCCCATGGAGGAGCTCTGGCGGATCGTCTCCTCCATGCGGGAGGCCGCCCGTGCCGCCGGGGTGCCGGTGGTCACCGGGGACACCAAGGTGGTCGACCGGGGCAAGGGGGACGGGGTCTACATCAACACCACCGGCGTCGGCCTGATCCCGGACGGCGTCGAGGTGGGCCCCCGCCGGGCCCGGCCCGGGGACCGGGTGGTGATCAACGGTCCCATCGCCGAGCACGGCATCGCCATCATGTCGGTCCGCGAGGGGCTGGAGTTCGAGACCGCCGTGGAGAGCGATTCGGCGGCGCTGCATCGGCTGGTGGCCGACCTGGTCGAGACGCTCGGACCGGCGGTGCACTCCCTCCGGGACCCGACCCGGGGCGGCCTCGCCAGCGCCCTCAACGAGATCGCCGGCCAGGCCGGGGTCGGCGTGCGGCTCGAGGAGCGCAGCCTGCCGATCGCCGAGCAGGTGCGCGGCGCCTGCGAGATCCTCGGCTTCGACCCGCTCTACGTGGCCAACGAGGGCAAATGCCTGGCGGTCGTCGAGCCCGGCCGGGCGGACGAGGCCGTGGAGGTGATGCGCCGCCACCCCGAGGGCCGGGGCGCCGCGGTGATCGGCGAGGTGGTGGGGGAGCATGCCGGGACGGTGGTGCTGCGCAGCGGCATCGGCGGCGAGCGGGTGGTGGACATGCTGTCGGGGGAGCAGCTTCCGAGGATCTGTTGATCACCCCTACAACCCCCGACCTCCGCCCCGAGCGTTCACGCTCCGTGTCCGGGCTCTTCGAAGCGGTCCTCCCACCCCCGGGGTCAGGAAGAGACCCACCTGTCGGCGTGCGGCCTCCCGCCTGAAGGCATGTTCGGGCTGGCGGGTCCGAGGCCATAGAAAGGAAGCCGCACGGTCACATTCCTCCTCCCCCTACGAATCCAGGAGGCGCGCATGCTGGACTTCGGACTCTCTGTACTGGCTCGACGGGACGAGACGCTCGGGCACACGGTCGACCGCCGGGACTTTCTCAAGATCTGCACGTTGGCCGCCGCCGCGGTCGGGCTGCCCGCGTCCGCCGGGCGGCTGATGGCGGAGGAGGCGGCCAAGGGGGTCAAGCCGTCGGTGATCTGGCTCTCCTACCAGGAGTGCACCGGCTGCACCGAGACGCTGCTCCGGACCTCGCACCCGCAGCTCGACGAGCTGATCCTCGACCTGATCTCCCTCGACTACCACGAAGCGCTCATGGCGCCGTCCGGGCACCTGGCCGAGGAGGCCCGGATGCAGGCCATGGACCGGCACGACGGCCAGTTCGTGCTGGTGGTCGAGGGCGCGATCCCGACCAAGGACGGCGGCATCTACTGCAAGATCGGGGGACGGACGGCCGTGGACACGCTGCAGGAAGCCGCCGAGCGGGCCGGCGCCATCGTGGCGATCGGCTCCTGCGCCTCCTGGGGCGGCATCCCGTCCTCGCCGCCGAACCCCACCGGTGCGACCGGCGCGCCCCAGATCCTGGAGGGGAAGACCGTGGTCTCCATCCCCGGCTGCCCGCCCAACCCGTACAACTTCCTCGGCACGGTGCTGCAGTACGCCACCTTCGGCACCCTGCCGGAGCTGGACGAGCTCGGCCGGCCGAAGTTCTCCTACGGCCGGACGATCCACGAGCACTGCCCGCGCCGCGCCCACTTCGACGCCGGGCGCTTCGTCCAGAAGTACGGCGACGAGGGGCACCGGCAGGGCTGGTGCCTGTACAAGATGGGCTGCAAGGGCCCCCAGACCCACGCCCCCTGCTCCACCAACCACTTCAACGAGGTGGTCGGCGCCTGGCCCATCGGCACGGGCCATCCCTGCTTCGGCTGCACCGAGGAGAAGCTGGCGTTCAAGGTCGGGATGCACGAGACGGTGCAGATCGACCGGCCCACGCCGCCCGACACCTACGCCCCCATCGCCGCGGAGCAGGGCGAGGCCAGCCCCTGGGCCGCGGGCGCCGCGGGCGCCGTGGTCGGCGGCCTGGTGGGCGCCGGCCTGATGACGGCCAGGAAGCTGGGCTCGGAGCCGCCCTCCGAACCGTCGGAACCGGAAGAGGAGGAGTGAGATGACCCTCGACCGCCGTTCCGTGCTCAAAGGGGCCTTCGCGGCCGGCGCGGCGTCGGTGGCGGGAGTGAAGCCGGCCCGGGCGTCCGCGGCGCAGGCGCCGGAGGACGCCGTCGGCCTGCTCTACGACTCGACCAAGTGCATCGGCTGCAAGACCTGTGTCGTGGCCTGTCACGAGGCCAACGGCCTGCCGCCGGACGACCGGCTCGATCCGCTCCACGACGCGCCGCTCGATCTCAACGACCGGACCAAGACGGTCATCAAGCTGTTCAAGGGGGACGACGGCCGCCGCGCCTTCTTCAAGGCCCACTGCATGCACTGCGTCGACCCCGGCTGCGTCAACGCCTGCATGCTCGGGGCCTTCAAGAAGCGCGAGCACGGCATCGTCACCTGGGATCCGGACCGCTGCATCGGCTGCCGCTACTGCCAGATCGCCTGCCCGTTCAACGTCCCCAAGTTCGAATGGGACGACGCGACGCCGCGGATCGTCAAGTGCGAGATGTGCAACCACAGGCTGGCCGAGGGCAAGGAGCCGGGGTGCACCGAGGTCTGCCCGACCGGGGCGGTGATCTTCGGCCGGCGCGACGAGCTGCTGGCCGAGGCGAAGCAGCGGATCGCCGACCACCCGGGCCGGTACCAGGACCACGTCTACGGCGAGACCGAGGGCGGCGGCACCCAGTGCCTCTACCTGGCGCCGTCCAACGTGGAGTTCACCGAGTGGGGCCTGCCCGACCTGGGCGACGCGCCCACGGCCGAGAGGGCGCGCGGGGTACAGCACACGGTCTACAAGGGCTTCATCGCCCCGGTGGCCCTGTACGGGCTGCTCGGCTTCGTGCTGTGGAGGAACCGGCGCCAGATGGAGGTCGACAGGGAAGTCGGCGAGGAGCCCGGCGACGACCCGGCGGCCCCCGGGGAGGAGGGATCATGAGCGCCCACGCCCCGGTTCACGGCCGGGTTCATTCCCCGGTCGGAGGCCCGTTCGTCACCGGCCCGGTCAAGGTCCTCTTCGCGGTCCTCGCCATCGGCCTGGCCGTGACCGTCTGGCGCTTCGCCGCCGGTCTCGGGCCGACCACCGGGCTGTCCAACGGCTATCCGTTCGGGCTCTGGATCGCCTTCGACGTGGTCACCGGCACCGCGCTCGCCTGCGGCGGCTACGCCGTGGCGATCCTGGTCTACATCCTGAACAAGGGCAAGTACCACCCCCTGGTGCGCCCGGCGATCCTCACCAGCGCCCTCGGCTACACGCTGGCCGGCGTCGCGGTGGCGGTCGACGTGGGCCGCCCCTGGTGGATCTGGAAGGTGCCGCTCTTCTTCTGGCGCTGGAACCTGA
>JASFUJ010000503.1:0-3728 GCA_050050355.1 Acidobacteriota bacterium | reverse complement strand
CCCGGGTGCAGGGCAACCCCGGCAGGCCGTTCCTACTGCCGCTCGCTCCAGGGGGGCGTCGCCTCGTGCACCACCTCGCCCCCCTTGACCACCTTGGCCACCGGGTTCACCCCGTAGTGGTACGCCAGGTGGAGCAGGTTCGGCGCGTCCAGGATCACGAGGTCGGCGCGCTTGCCCTCCTCCACGGTGCCGATCTCCCCACCCAGCCCCAGCGTGCAGGCGGCGTTCAACGTCGCGGCGGTGAGGCTCTCCTCGATCGTCAATCCCAGCTCGAACACTGCCAGCACGAAGACCATCGGCATCGACTCGGTGTGGGACGACCCCGGGTTGCAGTCCGTGGCGAGAGCCACCGGCACGCCCGCCTCCACCAGCCGCCGCGCCGGCGCGTAGTGGTGCTTCATCAAGAAGAAGCTGGTGCCCGGCAACAGCACCGCGGTCACCCCCGCGCGCGCCATGGCCTCGATCCCGGCGTCCGAGATCGCGATCAGGTGGTCCGCCGACACCGCCCCCAGCTCCGCGGCCAGCTCAGCCCCTCCGGAGTCCTCGAACTCGTCCGCGTGGAGCCGCGGGGTCAGGCCCCGGCGACGGCCCGCTTCGAGCACCCGGCGCGACTCCTCGACGGTGAACACGCCGTTCTCGCAGAACACGTCGCAGTAGCGCGCCAGGCCCTGCTCCGCCGCCGCCGGGACGATCTCCTCGCAGATCAGATCCACGTAGCGCCCGTGGTCGTCCCGGTGCTCCGGCGGAAACTCGTGGGCGGCGAGCAGCGTGGGGACCAGGTCGACCGGGTGGTGGGCTCCGGCGTCCCGGATCGCCCGGAGCTGCTTCATCTCCGGGTCCAGGGCCAGCCCGTAGCCGCTCTTGGCTTCGGCCGTGGTGGTGCCGTGGGCGAGCATGGTGTCCATGCGCCGCAGGACCAGCCGCCGCAGGGCGTCCTCGTCGGCCTCCCGGGTGGCGGACACGGTGGACAGGATGCCGCCGCCGGCGGCCCCCAGCTCCTGGTAGCTCGCCCCCTTCAGCCGCAGGGAGAACTCGTCCTCGCGGCTCCCGGCCCAGGGCAGGTGGGTGTGGGGGTCGACGAACCCGGGCACGATCGTGCCGCCCCCGGCGTCCAGCCGGGAAGCGTCCGGCAGCTCCCCGAAGCGCTCCCGGCGCTCCCCGGGGGTGCCGACGAACGCGATCCGGCCGTCCCGGCAGACGATCTCCGCCCCGGCGGTGCGGGTGACCCGCCCCAGGTCGGCCCCGGACCGCGGCTCCGAGCCCCGGGCGGTGGCCACTTCCGAAACGTTCTCGATCAACAGGTCGATCATGACCGCTCCCCGAACAGCTCGCTCCCCACCCGCACGTGGGTGGCGCCCTCCTCGACCGCCACCTCGAAGTCGGCGCTCATCCCCATCGACAGCCACCCCGGCCAGTCGGGCCACTCGGGGCGTTCGGCCAGCCGGTCGGAAAGCTGGCGCAGCGCCACGAACCAGGGCCGCGAGTCCTCCGGGATCTCGGGAAAGGGAGGAATGGTCATCAGGCCGACCACCTGCAGGTTCTTCAGCTCGGCGATCGGAGCCACCTGGGCGCTCAATCCGCGCGGCGAGAAGCCGCTCTTGGACTCCTCCTCGCCCACGTTGACCTCCAGGAAGCAGTCCAGGGTGACGCCGGCCTCCCCCGCGTGGCGATCGAGGGCGCGGGCGATCTTGAGCCGGTCGATGGAGTGGACGGTCGTGAACAGCTCCACCGCGCGCTTCGCCTTGTTGGACTGGAGCGGCCCGATCAGGTGCCACTCGGCGTCGTTGACGACCTTCCGGTGCGCCTCGGCCTCCTGGACGATGTTTTCGCCGAAGACCTCGAGGCCCGCGCTCCGGGCGGCGCGGAGGCGCTCGGGGGGTTGGCGCTTGGCGGCTCCCACCAGGACCACGGCGTCCGGGCTCCGGCCGGCGCGATCCGCGGCCCGGGCGATCCTCTCGCGGATCGTCGCCATCCGGCGGGCGACCTCTTCTTGGACGTCCACCACCGTCACGCCCCGGCCGCGGCGGACTCTTCGGCGCCCTCCGGCTCCACGTGGAGGATCCGCTTGCAACTATCGCACTGGATCAGCGCGCCGCGATCCTGGATCTCCACGATCACCTGGGGCCGCACGTTGTAGTTGCAGGCGCCACAGTGCCACATGGCCGGCCCGCGCGAGCGCTCGATCTTGCGGATGGGAGCGAGGGCCTGGCCGCCGGTGCGCTCGTGGATGCGCTCGAACTGGGCGAGCTGGTTGCGGGGCAGCCGCTCGCGGAGCACCTCCACCCGGCCGCGGAGCTTCTCCGCCTCCTCGGCGACGCCGGGCTTCTCCTCCTCCCACTTGGCGAGCTCGGCCTGGTAGCGCTCGTCCAGGCTCCGGAAGGCCTCCTTCTGCTCCTCGAGGGCCTGGTTCGCCTCGTCGATGCGCTCCATGCAGCCGAAGGCCTGGTCCTCGAGCTCGGCGATCCGTTGCTTGGCGGTGTCGATCTCCTGGAGCAGGGCTCCGTACTCGCGTTGGGTGCTCACCTCGTTGATCTGTTGCTGGTAGCGCTGGAGCTTCGTCTGGATGTCGGAGATCTCCGCCTCGGCGGCGCGGCGTTCGCCCGCCTCCTCTTCGGCCTGGCTCTCCAGGGCCTCGATCTCCTTCTTGCGCTCCTGGTACTCGGTATCCAGCTCACGCATCCACTCCGGGATGCCCCCGAGCAGCCGTTCGGCTTCGGTCAGCCGGTTGAGGGCGTCCTGGAGCTCGATGATGGTATCCAGGGGTCGTGCCATCTGGGTTTCAGTGCCTCCTTGACCGGACGTTCGGACCAGAAAAAAGGGTGTCTCCGTGGAGACACCCTTCTGGCCGTGGAGCGGTGCCGGCGCGCCGGGGACAGTCACCTTCCCGGCGCGCCGTTGTGGATTCTTCGATGGGGGCTGGGGTCGACACCTCGGGGTCTTTCTCGGGCCTGTCTCGGGCCTGCCTCGGGCCTGCCTCGCTTGTGGGTCCACCTGGATTTGAACCAGGGACCTGCCGGTTATGAGCCGGATGCTCTAACCGCTGAGCTATGGACCCATGCTTCCCGCTCCGCGCGGGTCGATCAGTATAGCGCGACTCCCCGGCCCGGTCACATCCCGTACAGCTCCCGATAGCTGTTGGCGAACAGGATCACCCGCTTCACGTAACCCTTCGACTCCTCGATCGGCAACGCCTCGGTGAAGTAGTCGATTTCCGCGCCCGACCCGGCCCGGCGCCAGAGCCGCTTGAGCCGGTACGGGCCGCCGTTGTAGCCGGCCAGGGCGAGCTCGACCTCGCCGTCGAACATCTCCAGCACGCGGGCGAAGTAGGCCGCCCCCAGGCGGATGTTGAAGGCGGGCTCCTCCAGGCGGGCGGTCGTGAACGGCAGCCCCAGGCGCCGGGCCACCTCCCGGCCGGTCGCCGGCATGAGCTGCATCAGCCCGCGGGCGCCGGCGTGGGACAGGGCGGTCACGTCGAAGGCGCTCTCCTCCCGGATCATCCCGTAGACCAGGTGGTGCGGCAGCCCGGAGCTCTCCGCGGCGGCGTCCACGGCCGCGGCGAAGTCCACCGGGTAGTAGAGGCGCCGCGCCTCGAGCGGCGCGACGTCCTGGTGCGGGCCGCCGAGCGCGGGGAAGGCGCGCCGCAGGTGCGGGATCGCGGCCCGCCGCCGCCCCTGGCGGGCGAGGCCGAGGCCGGTGAGCGCGTCCACGGCCGCCGGGTCGAGCGTCCC
>JASFUJ010000502.1:0-3733 GCA_050050355.1 Acidobacteriota bacterium | reverse complement strand
TGGCGAGGAGGGCCTCCATGCCCCCCTGCGGCATGGAGAAGGGGTTGTGATTGAAGCCGATCTCGCCGGTCTCCGGGTCACGCTCGTACATGGGGTAGTCCGTGATCCAGCAGAAGCGATAGACCTCTGTCTCGATCAGATCGAGGTCCGCCCCGACCCGGTCCCTCACCGCGCCCATGATGTCGGCCACGGCAGCTTCGGAGGTGTCGGCGTAGAGGAAGATCGCGGCTCCCGGCGCCGCGCCGACCGCGTCGAGAAGCGCACCCGTGAGGTCCTCCGACAGCAGCTTGCCGGCGAGCCCGGAGAGCTTGCCTCCTTCCT
This sequence comes from Acidobacteriota bacterium, assembly GCA_050050355.1. GTDB lineage: Bacteria > Acidobacteriota > Thermoanaerobaculia > Multivoradales > DATKCC01 > JASFUJ01. Next base: position 3,412 of record JASFUJ010000502.1, on the reverse strand, counting down.
GGAGGCGACCCCAGAGAAGGCCGGCCGCACCCCGTGACTTGGCGAAATCCTCCACCTTGTCCAGCCAGGAACGGGAGATGCCCTGACTTTCGGGGACCGCGAGCGCCTTCACCACCTTCCCGCTGAACGCCCTGATGTCGCCCCCCGAGAGCAGCTCGGTCACGTCGACCAGCTCGAGCGGATTCCGCAGATCGGGCTTGTCGGTGCCGTATCGGGCCATCGCGTCCGCGTAGGTGATCCGGGGGTACGGCGGATCGGTGCTCTTCCAGTCGGAGGCCTCCCGGAACACGGGGGTGAGCACGCCCTCGACCGCCTCGAAGACGTCCTCCTGGGTGGCGAAGCTCATTTCCAGGTCCAACTGGTAGAACTCCCCCGGCGAGCGGTCCGCCCGAGCGGACTCGTCGCGGAAGCAGGGAGCGATCTGGAAATAGCGGTCGAACCCGGCCACCATCAGCAACTGCTTGAACTGCTGCGGAGCCTGCGGCAGGGCGTAGAACTTCCCCGGATGGAGCCGCGAGGGAACGAGATAGTCTCGCGCCCCTTCCGGGGAGGAGCTGGTGAGGATCGGCGTCTGGATCTCCAGGAAGCCCAGGGCCTGCATCCGGTGCCTGATGCTGGCGATCACCCGCGACCGGAGCTGGATGCTCTCGTGGAGCCGTTGGCGACGGAGATCCAGGTAGCGGTACCGGAGCCGCGTCTCTTCGGGCGCGTTGTCTTCGAACGCCACCTCGAAGGGAAGCCCCTCGCACGGGCCGAGGACCTCGTAGGCGGTGGCGACCACCTCGACCTGCCCCGTGGCGAGTCGCGGGTTCGGGCTCTCCCGCATTCGGACCCGGCCGTCGATGCGGACGACGGTCTCCTTCTCCAGCCGCCGGATCTCCTCGAACAGGTCGCTGTCCTCGGGCACGACCACCTGCGTGATGCCGTAGTGGTCCCGCAGGTCGATGAACACCATGCCTCCGAGGTCGCGGAGCCGATGGATCCAGCCCGAGAGCCGAACGACCGACCCTTCGTCGGCCGCCACCAGGGCTCCACAGGTGTGGGTACGGTACGGGTGATGCAGAGTCTCTGTCGACGTGGTCATTCCACCAGTTTTCGTTTGAAAGGCCCGACGCGACCGGGGATCGAAGGGGAACCGTCCGCCCCGGGGGGACCTACCTCGGGCAATCCACCTGGAGAGTGTTCACGAACGCGGGCTCGGGCCCGCCTCGAGACCGCCTGGAGCCCGCCTCGAGGCCCGCCTCGAGGTGAAGGGCCATCGGCTCGTACGATAGGTTCCTCCGTCGCGCCATGTCAAGATCGTCTCAAGATCGCCTCGTCGCCCGGATGCCGAAGACCGCCAGGGACGACGGCGACTCGAGCCGTGGTGTATCGCCGGTGGGAGCCGAACCGGGCACGCCGGGGCGGCAAGGGTATCATCACGCCCGGAGCAGGCTCGGCACGAGCAGACCCCCCCGGCGGCGCCGATGCCGGCCGTTTCATCGTCCGGCGGCCGTCCGGCGTCGGAAACCGGGCCTGCGGGTCCACGGAAATCCGCTCGCCGGAGGGCTTCCGGGGCGTCTTCGTGGTATGATCGACGAAATTCGATCGATCGAGGGGATCGCCATGAGCGCCGACCGCATGAAGAGCCGTAGCCATCGCCGTCTCGTTCTCGTCGCACTGGGCCTGTGCGCGGTGTTGATCGCCGCGCCCGCGCTGGCCGAGACCTACCACGTGAGCCTGAAGAACGGACAGTCCTACGAGTCCCGGAGGCCACCGGAAGAGGCCTCGTGGGACGCGGACATGATCCTGTTCCTCACCGAGACGGGCAACCTGATCGGGGTCGAGCGGACGCAGATCACGAGCATCGAGATCGAGACGGAGCTCCGAGGCTACGGCGAGCGGATCAACTCGACGACCATTTTCATGGGTCGCACCCCGAACTCGGCCCCCGCCGAGGAAGAAGACCTCAGCCCGGCGGAGCGGCAGAACCAGCTCCTCGAGGCGTTACTCAACCAGAGCCAGCAACAGCCGAACTACACGATGGAGCAGTTCGTCGAGCCGGGCGACCTGGGGCGCTCGAGCGGCGGAATTCCGGTCGGCTTCACCCAGCAGGTGACCCCGCCACTGGGCGTGGCCGGGGAGAACCCCCAGTAGACCGGCGCTCGATCCGGAAGCCGGGAGACCTGCCGCATCGTCCGACGCCGAGCGCGCACTCCTGTACGCACTCCTGCACCGATTCCTGGAGACACTCGGCGGTCTCCTTCCGCGTCTCGAGGAGTCCGCGGAGACCGTGTCCGCCCTGCGCACCCCGCTGCTCGTCCTCATCGCCGTCGCCTGCGCCCTGTCCGGCTGTGGCGGCGGGGAGGCCCCTGGGCCGGCTCGGACCACCCGGCCCGCGCAATCCGCCCGCCCTCCCCAGCGGATCGTGACCCTGGCCCCCAACCTGACCGAGATCGCCTTCGCCCTGGGCCTGGGCCCCCGGGTCGTGGGGGTGAGCGAGTACGTCACCTGGCCGCCGGAGGCGCTGGAACGGCCCTCGCTGGGTGGGCTGTTCGATCCGAACCTGGAAACGATCGTGGCGCTCCGTCCTGACCTGGCGATCCTCCTGCCCAGCCAGGCCGAGGTGGCCGAGAAGCTCCGCCGGGCGGAGGTGGCCACGCTCACGGTCGGCATCGAGAGCGTGGAGGACGTGGCGGATGGCATCCGGGCCGTGGCCGCGCGCTGCGGCGTCGAGGCGGCGGGGCGCGAGCTCGCCGGGGAGCTCCGCGAGGCGCTCGCGCCGCGGCCGGTCCCCGGCGCCCCCCGGGTGATGCTGTCGGTGGACCGGGCACCCGGGCGGACCGAGAATCTCCTGGCGGCGGGTCCCGGCACGTACCTCCACGAGCTCCTGGTCCGGCTCGGAGCCGAGAACGTCTTCGCCGACTCCCCCGTGCGCTACCCCCAGGTGGGCATGGAAGAGGTGCTGGACCGGGCGCCGGAGGTGATCGTCGAGATCCGGCCGGAACCGGCGACGCCGGGGGAAGCGGAGCGGCTGCTGGACGACTGGCGCCGGTACCCGGGCCTGCCGGCGGTGGAGCGGGGAGCCCTGGTCCTGATCGGCGAGAGCTACGCGCTGGTGCCCGGGCCCCGGTTGCCGCTGCTGTACGACCGGCTCGAGGACGCGGTGCGGCGCGCTGCGCGGCGGCCCGGCCAGCCCGAGCAGGGGGACGAGCGACCATGAGCCCGGCGCGACCGAGCTCCGCGGAGAGGGATGGGCGAGCGGAGCACCCGGCGCTGCTCTCCGCCCGGGAGATCTCCTGGCGGCCGGCCGAGCACACGGTCGTGGGCCCCGTGGATCTCGACGTGCACCGGGGCGAGGCCCTGGCGGTGGTCGGACCCAACGGCGCGGGCAAGACCTCGCTCCTGCGGCTCCTCACCGGGCTGCTCCAGC
>JASFUJ010000501.1:0-3740 GCA_050050355.1 Acidobacteriota bacterium | reverse complement strand
CCGAACGCCAGCGAGTACCCCGCGACCGCCCAGACCACCGCCACCACGCCCATCGCGGCGAAGCTCATCATCATCGTGTTCAGGGCGTTCTTCGAGCGGACCAGTCCGCCGTAGAAGAACGCCAGGGCGGGGGTCATCAGCAGCACCATGGCGGTGGCCACCAGCACCCAGCCGGTGTCCGCGGGGCTCAGGCTCTCCATGCAGGTCTCCTCTCCGTGGTTCGGGAGTGCGTCCAGGCGACGTCGCCTCGATCTCGGTGCAAGGTTTAATGCCGCGGAAACGGCGGATTATTCCATGCATATCGCGTGGAAAGCGGTTTCATAGCGCGCAGTGCACGGTCAATCTTGCCGATATTGGGATTTTCGGCAGTGCATCGTGGGGATCACCGCCGCAGGGCGAGGAGCCGCGTGCACGCCGGGCGGTGGTGGGGCGAGGTGGCTCGCTCCGCTCGCATCCGGCCGGACGGGCCGCAGGCCCCACCTCACCGGCTTCAGCCGGCCGGACGGGCCTTGGGGAACAGGCGGAAGAAGTTCTCGGTGGTGCGGCGGCAGGTTGCGTCGTAGGTCTCGCGCCGCTCTTCGGCCAGACGCTCGGTGACCTCGACCACGTACTCGGGCAGGTTCTGCTTGCCCCGGTGGGGAACCGGGGCCAGGTAGGGGGTGTCCGTCTCCACCAGCTCGCGGTCGAGCGGCGTGATCGGGATCACCTCGCGGACGTTGTCCGCGTTCTTGAAGGTGATCATGCCGGTGAACCCCAGGTAGAAGTCCCGCTCCACCAGCTCCTCGGCCATCTCCCTGCCGCCGGCGAACGAGTGGAAGTCCGCCTTCAGGCCGCGGAACTCCTCCTCCCGGACCGCGGCGAGCATCCGCTCGTTCGAGTCCCGGTTGTGGACGATCACCGGCAGGCCGCACTCGATCCCCAGGCGCCACTGGGCGCGCATGGCGGCCTCCTGCTGCGCGCGGGGGGAGTTGTCGTAGTGGAAATCCAGCCCGCACTCCCCCACCGCCACCACCTTCGGGTCGTCGAGGAGCCCGGCCAGGCGCTCGTCGTCCCCGTCGCGCCAGGTGGAGGCCTCGTGGGGGTGGACCCCCAGGGCGCACCACACGTCGTCGTGGCGGTGACAGAGATCCAGCAGCGCGTCGGCGTCGTCGAGGCGGATCGCCGGCACCAGGAAGCCCCGGACCCCGCGCTCCCGGGCGGCGTCGAGGGCCGCCTCGCGCGCGTCCGGCTCCAGGGACTGGACGTGGCAGTGGGAGTCGATGGGCCCCGCCGTCATCGCACCCTCGTGCCGTTCGGGACCTCCGTCTCCGGCTGCAGCAGGATCGGGGCGCCGTCCACGTCCGCGGCCAGCACCATGCCCTGGGACTCCACCCCCATGAGCTTCGCCGGCTCCAGGTTGGCCACCACCACCACCTGGCGGCCCACCAGCGCCTCCGGCTCGTACTGCCTGGCGATGCCGGCGACGAGCTGGCGGGTCTCGCCGCCCAGGTCGACGGTCAGCTTGAGCAGCTTGTTGGACTTGGGGATCGGCTCGGCGGTCTTGATGGTGGCCGTGCGCAGCTCGGTCTCGAAGAACTGGTCGATGCTGATCATGGAAGCGTCCTCCTCGTCGTCGTCGGTCTCCTCGGAACCGGCGGACCCGGCGGCGGCCATCTCCTCCAGGTACGCCTCCTTGTCGATCCGCGGGAAGAGCGCCCGCGGCTCCGGCAGCTCGGCGCCGCTCTCGAGGCGCCCCCAGGCGAGCGACCCGAAGTCCCCGGGAGCGCTGCCGGCGCCGATCGCCCGGAGCACCGCGGGCGCGGTCTTCGGCATCACCGGCAGCAGCCCGACCGCCACGATCCGCACCGCCTCGAGCCCGTTCCACAGGATCTCCCCGGCCCCGGCGCGGCGGCTCTCGTCCTTGAGCATCTTCCACGGCTCGTGCTCCACCAGGTAGGAGTTCGCCTCCGAGAGCAGCCGCCAGAGGGCGTCCAGGGCCCGGTCGAAGGCGAAGCCGTCCATGGCACGCCGGTAGTCTTCGATCGCGGTCCGGCCGGCCGCCGCCAGGGCGCCCTCGGGCTCCCCGCCAGCGGGGGACCGGGGCGGCACCCGGCCGTCGAAGTTCTTCCGGGACAGCGTCACCAGGCGGCTCACCGTGTTGCCCAGGTCGTTGGCCAGATCGCTGTTGTAGCGCCCGACGAACCCCTCGTCCGAGAACGACGCGTCGTGGCCGAAGTGCATCTCCCGGGTCAGGAAGAACCGGAGGCTGTCGCCGCCGAAGCGCTCGATCAGGTGGTCGGGGCGGACCACGTTGCCCGCCGACTTCGAGACCTTGCGCTCGTCGCGGAGCCACCAGCCGTGGGCCCAGACCGTGGTCGGGAGCGGCAGGCCGGCCGACATCAGGAAGGCCGGCCAGTAGACCGCGTGGAAGCGGAGGATGTCCTTGCCCACCAGGTGGATGCGGGTGCCGTCACCCTCCCAGAAGGTCCGGTAGGGCTCGCCCTCTTCGTCGGACCGGCCGAAGCCGAGGGCGCTGATGTAGTTGGTGAGGGCGTCGAGCCAGACGTAGATGGTCTGGCCCGGCTCGCCGGGAAACGGGATGCCCCATTCCAGGTCCGCCCGGCTCACGGAAAGATCCCGCAGGCCCGACTCCACGAAGGAGCGCATCTCGTTGAGCCGGGTCTCCGGGCGGACCGCCTCCGGGTTCGTGCGGTACCACTCGAGGAGCGGCTCGGCGTACCTGGACAGACGGAAGAAGACGTTCTCCTCCGACTTCCACTCGGTCGGCGTCTCGTGGTCCGGACAGAGCCGCTCGTTCCCCACCAGCTCCTTTTCGGTGTAGAAGGTCTCGCAGGCGGTGCAGTACCAGCCCTCGTGGCGATCGGTGTAGAAGTCGCCGCTAAGCCGGATCCGCTCGACGATCTCCAGCACCCCCCGCGCGTGCCGCTCCTCCGTCGTGCGGATGAAGTCGTCGTGGGAGATCCCGAGCTCCTTCCAGAGCTCGTGGTACCGGGAGACGACCCGGTCGGCGAGCGCGATCGGCTCGACCCCCGCGTCGGCCGCGGCCCGTTCGATCTTCTGGCCGTGCTCGTCGGTGCCGGTGAGGAAGTAGACCTCTTCGCCCGCCAGCCGGTGGTAGCGGGCGATCACGTCGGTGATCACCGTGCTGTAGATGTGGCCGATGTGCGGCAGGTCGTTGACGTAGTAGATCGGCGTGGTGATGTAAAAGGAGCTCATGGAGATCTCACCGCCAGGGAGCTGGGAACCGGTACCGGATGGAGCCGGCCGGGAGGGCCGGCACGGAGGTCCGAGTGTAGCAGAGGGTTGGCGGGTCAGACCCCGGAGCCGGTCCCGGGGCGGGTGGCCCCCTCCAGCTCCTCCGGGGCGAAGACGTACTGGACGCCGCAGAAGACGCAATCCCCCTCGATCACGCCCCGCTCCGTGCGAAGCGACCGTTGCTCCTGCGCCGACAGGGCCGACAGGTGGAGCCGGAGCCGCTCCCGGTCGCACCGGCAGCGGTGACGCAGGGTGCGGGTCTCGAGCACCTCCCGGTCCATCCCCGCGAAGGCGGCGTCCAGGACCTGCTCCGGCCCCCCCTCCTCCAGCAGGCGGCTGACGCCGCCGAGGCCCGAGAGATTGCCTTCGAGGGCCGCGACCACCTCCTCCGGCGCTCCCGGCAGGACCTCGACGATCATTCCCCCGGCGCCGGTCACGCCGTCCGGGCGGGTGAGCACGCCGAGGAGGACCGCCGAGCTGGTCTG
>JASFUJ010000500.1:0-3743 GCA_050050355.1 Acidobacteriota bacterium | reverse complement strand
GTGGGGCACCACCGCCGAGTCGTAGACCAGGCCGAGGCTGGTCTTGCCGTGGAGCGGGATGACCCAGAACCAGAGCCCCTCGGCGCAGAAGTGGTTGGTGGCGAGCCAGGCGGGCAGGTGGCCGAGGTCCGAGCGCTCCGGCCTGAGGCGCACTTCGCGCCGGCTGCGGTCGGTGAGCTTCTCGACGTCGACCAGCCCGTCCACCCACCAGAAGAAGGCGCCGTGGCGGATCTCGGAGGGCCGCTCCAGCTCCATCCGCCGGGCCAGGAACCGGCGCCGCCCGGTGGTGTCGACCACCCAGCCGGCGGCGATCTCCCGGTCGTCTCCGTCCGCGCTCCGGAACCGGACCGCGTGGGGGCTCTCGTCCTCGGCGAGCTCCACGTCCAGGTCGGCGATCCCGGGCTCGAAGGTGAACCGCTCGCTCTCCAGGTTCAGCCGCAGCAGCTCCGCCTCCAGGCGGTTGCGATCGAGCTGGTAGCTGGCCACGTTCGAGAAGCCGCGAATGTAGGCCGCACCGTAGTCCTCGAAGCGACGGTTCTCCCGGCCGGCGGTGGGCCAGTAGAACCGCAGGTTGTACTTCATGAGGTGCGCCCGGTTCAGATACTCCTCCAGGTCCAGCACCTTGGACAGGTAGTAGCCGGCGAGCTGCACCGACGACTCCCCCACCTTCTGTCGCTCCGGGGGCAGGCTGGTGCGCCGCTCCACCAGCAGCACGCGCCTGTCCGTGTCCAGGAGCAGGTGGCGGGCGAGGGTCAGGCCGGCCAGGCCGCCCCCGAGAATGACGACGTCGTAGGATCCGGATTCACTGGTGCCCTGCCTCGTCATGGAGAAAGTTCCTCGTTCTTGAACGTCAGAGACCCGAGATCGCGCCGCATGCGTCTCCCGTCGACAGCACCAGGGCGCAGACGTTGCCGTCCAGGCCGACGGCCGTGACCAGGGCCGCGTCGCCGGACACCGGGCGGGCGTCCGGGCCGGCCAGGGGGAGCGGGAACCCGTCCTCCAGCCGGTCGAGGCCGGGAATGCCGGGGAGCTCCCCGGCGCGGAAGGCGGCCAGCGCCGCCAGGACCTGGAAGGCGCCGGACGCTCCCAGCGACTCCCCGAGCAGCCCCTTGACCGCCGTCACCGGCAGCTCCGCGGCCCGGGCACCGAGGGCCTCCGCCACCCCCCGCGCCTCGGCCCGGTCGAGCGCCGGCAGGCCGTTCGCCGAGGCACTGAGGCAGGCCACACCCTCCGGACCGAGATCCGCGCCCTCCAGCGCCAGACGCACCGCTCGCGCCACCGCCGCGGCCGCGCGGTCCGGATCCCGCCCGCGAGACGGGTCGAAGACCGTCCCGTGGCCCAGGATCCGCGCGAGGATCCGCGCCCCCCGGCCCCGGGCGGCCTCCTCCGCCTCCAGCAGCACGAGCGCCGCTCCCTCCGCCGGCACGAAGCCCTCGCTGGCGGGGTGGAACGGCACGGCGAGGCCCGAGCCGTCGCCGCCCGCACCGTTGCCGCCGGCGAGGAAGCCCCCCCGGGCGAACCCGAGGAACGACTCGAAGCAAAGCTCGTCCGCCCCTCCGGCCAGCAGCGCGCCGGCGCGGCCGGCGGCCACCAGGTCGGCGGCGTGGGCCAACGCCTGGAGGCCGGCGGTGGTCCCTCCGGCCACGGTGGCGTTGACGCCGGTCAGATGGTGCCAGATGGCGGCCTGGCCGGCGGCGGCGTTGATCACGCTGTTGGCGAAGTCGAGCGGCTTGGTGTACCGCGGCCCCGCGGTGAGACCCCGACGGTCGAACTCCGCGATGGTGCGGACGCTCCCGAACATGGTCCCCAGGGCGAGGCCGAGCTCGGGGTCGTCCGCTCCTCGGGGATCTTCGTCCCCCCCGGCCCCGCTCCAGCCGGCGTCGGCGAGGGCCAGGGCGACGGCCGCGGTGGTGAGCCGGCCGGTCCGGTCGAGCGGCCGGAAGTTCCCCTCGCCCAGGTAGGTGCGCGGGTCGAAGCCGGCGATCTCGCCACCCCGCCGGCAGGGGAAGTCCTCCGGATCGAACGAGGTGATCTCGGACAGGCCGCTCCGGCCCGCGGCCAGCGCCGCGGCGAGAGCCTCCAGCGAGTCCCCCAGGGGGGAGAGCACGCCGGTGCCGGTGATCACGACTCCCCGGGGCGTCGCGCCCGCGGTGGTCCCGCTCATGCCCCCCTCCCCGCCGGCCGATCGCCCGCACCGGGCCGGGTGAAGACCACCGAGGCGTTGTTGCCGCCGAAGGCGTACGCGTTGTTCATGGCCGCGTGGACCGGCAGCTCCCGGGCGCCGTCGGCGACGAAGTCCAGGTCGCACTCCGGGTCGGGGTCGTCCAGGTTCATGGTCGGCGGGATCCGGCCGGTGTGGATCGCCAGCGCGCAGACCGCGGCCTCGATGGCGGAGGCGGCTCCCATGGTGTGGCCGATCATCGACTTGATGGAGCTCACCGGCACCCGGTGGGCCGCCTCGCCGAACACCCGCTTCATGGCCAGGGTCTCCTGGCGGTCGTTGGTGGGGGTGCCGGTGCCGTGGGCGCTGATGTAGGAGATCTCCTCCGGCTCCAGCCCGCTCGCCGCCAGCGCCTTCTCCATGGCCCGGGCTCCCCCCGCCCCCTCCGGATCGGCCGCGGTCATGTGGTGGGCGTCGCAGGAGAGCCCGTAGCCGGCCACCTCGGCGTAGACGGTGGCGCCGCGGGCCTCGGCCCGCTCCAGGGGCTCGAGCGCCAGCACCGCCGCCCCCTCGCCCGGGATCATGCCCTTGCGGTTGCGGTCGAACGGGCGGCACAGGTCGGGCGCGATCGCCCCCAGGCGGGCGAAGCCGCTGTAGGTGATCCGGCTGAAACAGTCCGCGCCGCCGGCCAGCATCAGGTCGGCGCGGCCCGACCGGAGCACGTCCAGGGCCCGGGCGATGGCGTAGTTGCCGGCGGCGCAGGCGGTGGGGATCATCGCGTTGAACCCCGCGAACCCCAGCTCCGCGGCCACGTTGACCGCGATCACGTGGCACGGGTACCGCTCGATGAACCGCGCCCCGGCACCGTCCAGGGCGCCGGCCACGTAGGCGTCGTCGAGCGCCTCCACCTCGCGCGGCTCGCCGGAGGTGGTCCCCATGGTCACCCCGCAACGCTCCGGCTCGGGCAAGCCGTCCTCCGCGAGCCCGGCGTCGGAGAGGGCCATGCGCGCGGCGGCCACGGCGAGCTGGGAGGCCCGGCCGATCTCCGCCGGATCCAGGGTGCGGACGTGGTCCTCCGGCCGGAAGTCGTGGACCTCCGCCCCCCGGTCCACCGGGTAGGCGGCGGTGTCGAACGACCGGACCGGACCGGTGCCCCGGACCCCGGCCAGGAGCGCGTTCCACACCGCCTCCCGGCCGGTCCCCACCGGCGTCACCGCACCGATGCCGGTGACGGCGACGCGGAGGGACCTCGGAAGCGACCCCGTGCTCATGCGGCGTTGCCGTTGCCGTTGCCGTTCAGGTGCTTCTGGACCAGCTCCACGGCGTCCCGGACGCTGCCGATCTTCTGCAGGGTCTCGTCCGGCAACCCCAGCTTGAACGCATAGTCCACGTCCACGCCGATCTCCATCAGCGACAGCGAGTCGAGATCCAGCTCGTCCCGCAGGGATGCCTCGTCGCCGATCTCCTCCACCGGGATGCTGGTCACGTTGTTGATGATTTCTTTTACTTTTACACTGATCTCGGCAGCTTCCATGGCCATGATCTCCTGTGGTCGAAATGGGCGATAGAGCCTACACCAAAA
>JASFUJ010000499.1:0-3745 GCA_050050355.1 Acidobacteriota bacterium | reverse complement strand
CCGGTGGTCCGGGCCGAGGTGCTGAGCCTGCTGGGCTCCCTGCGGATGGACCAGACCCGTTACGACGAGGCCGAAGAGATCCTCCAGCAGGCGGCGAAGATCTACGAGCGCCACGGATCGCGGCTGCAGGCCGGCCGTACCCTCATGAAGCTCGGCAAGCTGATGGGCGAGGCCGGCGAGACGGACCGTTCGCTCGGCTTCTTGCGCCGCGCGCGGGAGGTCTTCGGCGAGGACGAGCCGCGCCTGCGGCTACTCACCGGCCACACCCTGGTGGTCACCCTGAACGACGCCGGGCGGTTGGACGAGGCGCTGGAGCTGTTCGGGTCACTCCAGGAGGAGTACGACCTCCACGGCCGGGACTTCTCCATGTCCCAGCGGCGGCGCTGGGTGGAGGCCCGGCTGCTCCAGGCCGGTGACGACCCGGAAGGGGCCGAGACGGCCTTCCGCGAGGTGCGGGACGCCTTCGCCGAGCGCGAGGTCGCGTACGACTTCGCCCTGGTCAGCCTGGAGCTCGCCGCGCTCCTCCTGTCGCAGAAGCGGACGCGGGAGGTCCGGGAGCTCGCCGAGGAGCTGCTGCCGATCTTCACGTCCCGGCAGATCCACCGGCACGCGCTGGCGAGTCTCGCCCTGTTCCAGAACGCGGCGGTCGCGGAGCGGGCGACCTCGGAGCTGGTCCGGGAGCTCATCCGGTACCTGCAGCGTGCCCGCAACAACCCGTATCTTCCGTTCTCGTTTCCGGACTCGACCCGATCGACGGCGCCGGGGCCCACTGCATGACCGGTGAGCCGAGCTTCCTCGGAGCCGACGGAGAGTCCGGGCCGGTCCATCGGGACGGGCCTCCGGGGTGCTTCTGCGATGCGCCGCCGGCCTCCGTTGCGCTCCGGCCCTCACCCCGGTCCGCTCCGCGGACGGGGCCGGGGACCGGGAGGGAAGGGAGCGACTGAAGGAGCGGGGTCCGCCACCGCCCGAAGCGCGCGCCGGTGCGAGGGCGGGTGCGCTCGAAGCCCCGGCCCGGGGACGGGTGGCGGTGGATCCGGAAATCAGACCAGGACATGTCGCCGGCCCGCACCGAGACCCCTCGGTGTGGGGCCCCGGCGAATCGATGACGACCCGCGATCCGGGAGCCGGCCATGGGGGTCGGCTCGACGAACGCGGCGAAAGGGAGGACGTATGTTTCCGATCCGAGCCAAGAAGCTTCCGATGATCCTCATTCTCGTGGCGGCGCTCGCCTTCATGCCGGGCGCCGCCCTGGCCGCGCAGCCCGACGCAGATGCCGGCCCCTGGCTCGAGCCGTTCCAGCAGCGGCTCGGCCTCTGGCTGTCCGGACTGTTCGGCGGCGACGCCGTGGACCAGCCGGAGTCGATCCGGGAGGCGGCGGGCTGCGGCGCCGATCCCGACGGAGCCCCGTGCGAGGAGGGCGTGACCGCCGAGTCGACCCGCGCCGTCGAGGTCTGCGGGCTCTCCTTCGGGGGCGTCTGCCTCGACGTTCCGATCCGCTAGAAGCCGCCGGGCGGCGTCCCCCGGGAGGGGCGCCGCCCGCGGCGTTCGAGCCCGGCCCGGCACGAGCCGGCCGGGCCCCCGAGATCAGTCGAGATCAGTCCAGCACCTCCCGGAGCACCGGTGGGAGATCCTCCTCCGGAGCGACCGGACGCCCGGTGCCGGTGGTCGCGTCGATGCGCACGCCGGCCCAGCGGATGCGGTCGAAGTCCCGCGTCCTGCGGGCCTCGGCCAGGGCCACGGCCGGGTCGCGCTTCAGCGTGCCCGTGAACGCCTCGCGGCCGTTGTGAGCCACGGTCACCGGCCGGCTCCAGTCGATCATCCCGTCCTCGATCCAGACCGTCAGGTCGGCGAGGTGACGGGTCTCCACCTCGATCCGCTGCGCTGCCCCGCCGCGGCCGTCCTGGTCGCCTTCGGGGCCGCCCCGGATCGTTCCCCGGATCATCCCGAGCCGTTCCCGGATGGCGCGCCAGGTCGCGGCGTCGCGGGACTCGCCCCGGCGCGGATCCACCGGAGGCCATGGCCGGTCCCACAGCTCCCCCTGCCAGTGGTGTCCCTCGATCCAGTAGGCGTGGGCCTGATGGACGTAGCGAAACCAGTGCTCGACGTCCCGGGGAGCCCGCACCCGCTCCGCGCGCAGGTGCTCGAGCAACAGGGACCTGGGGGGCGTCGCGCCGCCGTGACCGGCGCCGGGGACCTCGTGGTGCGTGACGGTGGCGGCGCCGTGGCGTTCCAGCAGCGGCGCCAGGCGCCGGTTGACGTCGGACATGCTGCCGGCCGAGCCGCGGGCGTTGAGCCCGGGGACGTTCAGGCGGTCCCGGCCTCCCCAAACGCTCAGGACCGGCAGATGCTCGAGGTTGGCCAGGAACTCGGTCCAGACCCCGTCAGGGCCGCCCAGGAAGCCGAAGGTCCCCGCCATGGGGACGGCGGCGGCGAACCGGTCGGCGTGGAGTGCTCCCAGGTGCCAGGCGGTGTAGCCGCCGAGCGAGTATCCGGTCACGTAGACCCGGTCGCCGTCCACGTGCACCATGCCCTGGAGGGCGTGGAGCACCGCCAGGTGCTCGGAGGAGACCGGCCGTGGGTGATCGAGGCTGGTCTGCCGGTAGTGGTCGGGCGCGGCGACCACGTAGCGGTCCACCTCGCCGCCCAGCAGGCGCTCGATCCGGCCGATCATCGGCCGCCCGTCGCCGCCGCTCGGGTGGTAGGCGAGGATCAGCGGCCACGGGCGCTCCGGCGTGTAGCCCTCGGGCACGCGGACGTAGACCCTCCGGGCGTGGTCGTGGCCCACGGGGACGATGAGCTGGTGGCCGGGGGCCCGGCCCTTTCCACGGCGGGCCTCCAGCGGCCGGAACAGCCCGGCGCCGTGGAGCTCCTCGCTCGGGCGGAACGGCCGGTCGCCGCGTTGCGCGACCAGCGCGGCGACCGCCCGGGCCCTGCGCTCCGCGCCGGCGGGCCCCTCCGGCGCGTGGAAGTAGTCGAAGATCGGCCCCGAGCCCTCGGCCCACGGAATGCGTGGCGCCCAGGGCAGGCCGTCGCCGCCGGCGGCGGCGCTGCGGCCCGTCCGGCTCGATCGGGCCGGTGCGATCAGGTCGTCGCAGGCGGCCAGAGCGCCGATCAGCGCGAGGAACGGAACGATCACCAAACCGGGTAGAGAGCTCATGGGCGCGGGAGCATAGCACCGACCCCGCCTGTCCCCCTTCCACCGCGGAGCGGCACCTCAGAGATGTCGTCGAGGAGGCGGTCCGTCGCGCGTCGAGTTGAATCCATCGCCCCGGTTCCCGACCGGGGCGATGGTGCGTTCGGGTCCGAGCCCGCGACTGCCGGAGGAGGTCGCCCATGAATCCAGGAACCACCGCGGATCAGACACGACACACGGCTCTCGACTGGTGGGTGAGCTGGCTCCAGGGCCTCCCGGACGCGCTGGACCTGCCGGCGGACCGGCCCCGGCCGCCGATCCTCGGCGCCGGGCGGGGGCGGGTCGCCTCGAAGCTCCCGGGGGCTTCCAGCGCTCGGGAGACCCGCGGGCGCGAGACCGTCGGCATCGACGAGCTGCTGGCGGGCGTCGCCGCGTTCGTGCACCGCGCCGCCGGCGCCGACCGGTTCGCCCTGGCGTCGAGCCCGGCGTCGCTCGATCCGGACCCGACCCCGGACCGGACCCCCGCCGAGGCCTCCGAAGACCCGGCTCCGGAGGAGACGGAGCTTCTCCCGCTGCCGTTCGACCTGGCGGACGATCCCCGGTTCGGCGATC
>JASFUJ010000498.1:0-3748 GCA_050050355.1 Acidobacteriota bacterium | reverse complement strand
GAGGAAGACGGTCTCCACCTCTCCGGCGTCGCCGGTACCACCCTCGGTAGCCCCGTCCGGACCGGGCCGGAAGTTGACCGGCAGGGCGCGAACGTCCCGGTCGTGGATCCGGTCGTAGTTGAGGATCTGGAGCAGGACGGGCGCACCCGGCTCGAGGACCGCGGCCAGGCCGCGGGCGAAGGCTTCGAGGTCCTCCGGCTCCGCCAGGTGGGGGAGGGTGTTGCCCAGGCAGAGGGCGCCGCCGAAGCTCCGCGGGCCGATTCCGTCCGGGCCGGGGAGGGACGCGAGCGTCTCCAGCTCCCGCATGTCGCCGAGCACGAGCTCGAGCCCTTCCGGGAGCGGGTCCTCGGTGGCGGCCTCGATCATCGCAGGGGACCGGTCCAGGCCCACCACCGAGTAGCCGGCGTCCACGAGCGCCCGGGCGTGCTGGGCGGGGCCGCACCCGACCTCCAGCAGGTGCCGGGACGGCGCGGAGGCGAAAACCTGCTCGATCAGGGGCCACTCGCGCCGGATGCGCTCCGGCCAGGCGATCAGCTTGCGGTACTCGACGCGGGAGTAGGGGTCGTGCTCGGCCATGAGGCGAGCTTACCCGGTCGCGCGCCGCTCGGCGGGTCCGGTCAGATCCTGCGCAGCACCAGGAGGCCGGACAGCAGCAGCAGTCCGCCGAGGGCGGCGAGCCCCCAGGTGGAGGCCGTGGGGATCTCGAGGATGTTCTGGTCGAGGAAGATCCGGGTCGTGTTGGTCACGGCGTAGTAGAGGGTGACCGCGTAGCGCACCGAGTAGCTGGGGCTGAAGATCAACGAGGTCGTGCCGGAGAAGAAGGTGGTGGCGGCCAGATTGCCGATCACCATGGTCGGGAGCAGGTCGAACGTGCCGGTGTAGGTCGGGTTCCCCGGGGAGCCGGCGGGGAAGATCGTGTACTCGCTCCGCCCGCAGAGGGTGCAGTAGCCCGCCGCGGTCACGGTGTACGGCCCCGGGCTCGGGTAGGTGTGGGTGAAGGAGGCGAGGTTCTGGTAGACGTTGCTGCCGCCCGGGCCGCCGCCGGCGCTGGCCAGCACCAGGGTGGTGGTCGGCAACGTGTCCCCGTCGCCGTAGTCGATCGCCGGCAGCCCGAAGGTCGGCACGCCCGCGGGGAAGGTGCTGTAGGTGAAGAGCCGGGTGTACATCGTGACGTCGAAGTCCGCCTCGAGGCTCTCGGACCGGACGTCGGTGGCGGTGATCTTGATGCCGACCGTCCCACCGAGACTCGGCGGCCCTTCCTGGGCGGCCAGCGGCAGGGTGATCACCCCGGCCAGAAGAAGACCGAGCAGCAAGGCATCGGCCCGCCGAGGCGCCGGCGCGGTTCGCGGTGTCCGTCCACGGCCTGGTTCCCGATGGGTCATCGGCTCGGTCCCCCTGGTTCGTCCCGATCGGATTGGAAGTGAACCGAGTCTATCCCAGAGCAACGTCCAGCGGCCACGCGATCAAGAAGCTGCTGCCGGGAGCTCCGCGAGCCGCCGCCGCACGTCCTCCGCCCGCGGGTCGTCAGGTGCCCGGCGCAGGAAGGCGTTGTAGTGGGCGCGGGCGCGCCCCGGCTCGCCGAGCGAGTCCGCGTAGAGGTGCCCCAGCTCCAGGTGGGCTTCCGCGAGGCCCGGCATCCGGACGACCAGCTCCTCCAGGGTCTCGGCGGCGCGCCGCGCCTCCCCCTCCCGGCGCAGCAGGCGGCCCAGGTTGAGCCGGGCCTGCCAGTAGTCGGGGGCGAGCTCCAGGGCCCGTTCGTAGCACCGGCGGGCGGCGGTCGGGTCGTCGAGGCCGGCGCGCGCCAGGCCCAGGTTGTTCCACGCTTCCGGCATGCGGGGAGTCAGCTCGAGGGCGCGCTCGGCGCGCCGCGCGGCGTCGTCGAAGCGCTCCGCTTCCAGGGCCAGGGCGGCCAGGTTGTTGTGGGCGTCGGCGTGCCGCGGGTGGCGGTTCACCAGCTCCCGCCACTCCCGCTCCGCCTCGGCCCGCCGCCCGGTCTGGTAGTAGGCGACGGCGCGGTTGTTGCGGGCGGCCGGGTGGTCCGGGTCCGCCTCCAGCACCCGGCCGTACTCCCGCTCGGCGTCCTCGAACCGGCCCCGGTCCGCGAGCCAGGCGCCGAGGGTGACCCGCAGGTCCAGCCGGGACGACGACGAGAGCCGGAGCGCCTCCCGCAGGTGCGCTTCCGCCTCGCGCCCGGCGCCCGGCCCCGTCGCCGAGTGCCGCCGGGTCCTCCTGGCCAGAGCCACGCCGAGGCTGGCGTGGAGCTCCGCGTGGTCCGGCTGGCGCTCCAGGCCGGCGCGCCAGGCGTCCAGGGCCTCGTCGGGGCGGCCGGTGGCCTGGAGGATCTCGCCGAGGAGCTGCCAGCCGGAGACCAGGAACGGGTCCCGTTCGAGCGCATCGCGCACCCGGGCCTCGGCGGCCGCGGGATCGCGCCCGAGCTCCACGATCCGGGCGTACAGCACGTTCAGCGGCGGAGCCTGCGGCTCGTCGTCGAGGGCCGACTCCAGGGTGGCGACGGCGGCGGAGCGGTGGCCGGCCTGCTGGAGGAGGAGGGCCTTGCGCATCCGCGCATCGAGCTGCCTGGCGTCGAGCGCGAGCGCCGCCTCCACCAGCTCGAGGGCCTTCTCCGGAGCGCCCCGCCGGGCTTCGATCTCGGCCAGTTGGAGGTGCAGGCGCGGGTACTCGGGGTCCAGGTCGAGCGCCCGTTCGACCACCTCCGCGGCCCGGTCCAGGTCGCCGGTCTCGGCCAGCACCGAGGCCAGGTCGATCATCGCCGCGAGGTTCGTCGGGTCGCGCCGCAGAACCGTGCGGAGCTGGCGTTCGGCCTCGGGGAACAGGCGGTCCCGGCTCAGGGCACGCGCCCGCTCGAGGCCCACGTGGAGGTCGATCAGCTCCTTGGGGTCGGGCCGTTCGGCCCGGGCGGTCTCCGCCGAGCTGCCGCTGCCCACCGCGAGATAGCCCAGGCTGCGCAGCCGCTCCCGGGCGTCGCTGTCGAGCGAGAGCGTGCTCTCCCGCTCTCCCGGCGGGCCGGCGGCGGCGATCCGCTCGTCGAGCGCCCGGGCCAGGTCGTGGGCCAGCCCCGGCTCCTGCCCGGCGAGGTTCGACAGCTCCCGGGGGTCGCGCACCGTGTCGTAGAGCTCCGGCGTCGGGGCGTCGATCCACTTCATCCGGCCCTGCCGCAGGACCCGGAGCTTCGACCAGCCGTAGGTGTAGAACGGCAGGAAGGTCTCGCCGTAGAGGGTCCGGTCCATCCGCTCGGTGGAGGCCCGGCCTTCGAGGAGCGGCACCAGGCTGACGCCGGCCGTCCGGTCCGGGGGATCTTCGTCCAGCAGGTCGAGCACCGTCGGCACCAGGTCCACCTGGCCCACCGCCTGGGGGATCCGCAGCCCCCGCGGGCCGCCGGGCACGTGCAGGATCCAGGGCACGTGGAGCGTGGAGTCGTAGGCCAGCAGCGCGTGGGTCTGCTCGCCGTGCTCGCCGAGGCTCTCCCCGTGGTCGCCCAGCACGGTCACCAGGGCGCCGTCCGAGACGCGCTGGTGGCGGAGCAGCCGGCCGATCCGGTCGTCCATGACCGCGATCTCGCCGTCGTACAGACGGTTCCGGTACCGGTCGCGCCACGGCGGGGGCGGTGAATAGGGAGCGTGGGGGTCGTAGAGGTGGAGCCAGAGGAAGAACGGGCGGTCCGGCGGCAGGGTGTCCAGCCACGCGGCGGCGGCCTCCACGGCGGCGCCGGCGGGCCGGTCGGCGACCA
>JASFUJ010000497.1:0-3749 GCA_050050355.1 Acidobacteriota bacterium | reverse complement strand
CGTCCACCTCCAGCACCATCAGGTTGGTGAAGTCGCCCACCAGCTCGCCCACGTCCTCGTGCAACGGGAGCCGGTTGAACAGCGTCAGGTTGAGGCAGTAGTGGGCGGTCCTGGACCAGCGGTGCAGGATCTCGGCGAACGCCGCCAGCAGCACGCCGGACGGGGTCA
This sequence comes from Acidobacteriota bacterium, assembly GCA_050050355.1. Lineage (GTDB taxonomy): Bacteria > Acidobacteriota > Thermoanaerobaculia > Multivoradales > DATKCC01 > JASFUJ01. The sequence goes on along the minus strand of JASFUJ010000497.1, from coordinate 3,581 downwards.
GGCCCGCCTTCGCCGCCCGCGACCGGAGGGCCTGCCAGCGCTCGGCCGGCAGCCGGCACCGCCGGCGGGTGAACCGGTGGGCGCGGCCGGCGCCGGCGCCGCCGGGCTGCGGCTGGCTCCCAGGCAGGTTGACCAGGCTCACCGGCAGGAGGGGCGCCGGCGGCAGCGCGTCCAGCCGGTCCCACCAGTACCGCCGGGAGGCCTCGTAGGCGGGCAGCGTCTTGATCCGGGCCTCCGCCAGCACGTAGTCCCGGAACGACAGGGCCGGCGGGGTCAACCGGAGGTCGGGGTCCCGGTAGATTCCGTGCCACTGCCGGAAGATGATCGACATGCTCCAGGCGTCGATCACCAGGAAGTCCCAGCTCACGCACAGGCGCGAGTGCTCCCCGGTGACCTGGATCAGCCGGACGTCGAACAGGGGCCACCGGTCGCTGGCGAACGCCTGGTGGGACATCTCGGCGCGGATCCGGGCCAGCTCCGCCTCCCGCCGGGCCGGCTCGGCGCCGGTGAGGTCCTCGACGGCGATCTCGTAGTCGGGCACGGTCTCCAGGATCCGCTGGCGCCCGTCCACGTCGATCACGGCCCGGAGCATGTCGTGGAGCGCCACCACCCTGCGGAAGGCCGCCGTCAGCCGCGCCGGGTCGAGCGGCTCGCACTCGAACTCGAAGTAGACGTGGCTCGAGACGCCGCCCAGCTCCACCCGGCCGCTCCGCCCGACCCAGTAGGCGTGCTGGACGTCGTTGAGCGGGAACGGCTCGTGGCGGTGGTCCGGATCGGGCACGGCCCGGGGCAGCTCGGCGTCCTCCGGATGGCCGTCGAGGCCGGCGCCGGCCTCCCGGGAGGCCCGGAGCCGCTCGATCAGCGCCTCCTTGTGGCGGCCGATCCGCTCCTTCAGCTCGTCGGTCAGGACGCCGGCGGGGGCGTGGACCCGGAGCTGTCCGTCCCGCTCCTCGAGCTTGATCTCGAGCGCCGACAGGGTGGCCAACAGGTCGCGCATCAGGTTCTCCCAGCCAACAGCGAGCTCCACCCCTGGACCAGGGGATCGCGCAGGAAGCTGTGGTGCGTGCCTGGAACCCGCTCGCAACGGACGCGTCCCGTGGTGAAGCCACGCCAGCCCCATGCTTCGTCTTCCCGGTGCGGATGCACCGAGAACTCGTCCACCACGTCCTCCTCCACCCGGACCACCGTCAGGTCGGCGGAGATGGTCGGGGGCTCGTACCGGTTGCCCGCGACGATCAGGTCGCGAAAGATCTCGAAGCTCGGCGCCAACTGATCCGGGTCCAGCTCTCGTGCGCGCGGCGACTCGAACCGGGACAGGGCGGTCCGGAGCTGCTCGGCGAGCGGCAGCCCGGCGAGGCCGGTGCCGTTCAGCCGGTCCACCGGCAGGTCGAGGGCCAGGTCGTCCAGGAACCAGCGGAGCAGGCGGTCGTCGTCCACGGTGCCGTGGTCGAACGGCGCCGGACCGTCCAGCAGGAACACCTCGGTGACCGTCTCCCCGGCGGCCTCGAGCTGCGCCGCCATCTCGAAGGCGACCATGGCGCCGGACGACCATCCGCCCAGGGTGTACGGACCCTCCGGCCGGACCCGGCGGAGCTCCGCCGCGTGGTGCCGGGCGAGGGCGCGGACGTCCCGGCGGAGCTCCGCCCCGCCGGCGCCCGCCGGCGCCCGGATGCCGTAGAGCGGCCGGTCGAGCGCCCGGGCCAGGCGGGTGTAGCCCATGATGGAGCCGCCGGCCGGGTGCACCAGGAAGAGGGGCTCGGCCCCGTCGCGGCCGTTCCCGGACCCGCCCCCCAGGGCCACGACGCAATCCTCCCGCCGCTCGCCGGCGCCCCGCTCGGCCCCGCCGCCCTCGATCCGCCGGGCGAGGGCCCGGATGGTCCGCGCCTCCCACAGGTCGCCGAGGGTGAAGGCGGCGCCGTGCTCCTCCTTGACCCGGGCGAAGATCCGGATGGCGTCGAACGACTGGCCTCCCAGGTCGAAGAAGTCGTCCAGGACGCCGATCCGGTCGATGCCGAGGATCTCCCGCCACAGGGCGTGGAGGTGTCGCTCCACGGGGCCGGCGGGGGGCACGGGGCCGGGGGCGGTCCCGGTCCGGCGGGTCCCGGCCTCCGGCTCCGGCTCCTCGAGCGCCCCCTCCAGCAGCCGCTTGCGGTCCACCTTGCCGTTGGCCGTGAGCGGCAGCGCGTCCACCACCCGCCAGGCCCGCGGCACCATGTGGGCGGGCAGCAGGCCGGCCAGGTGCTCCTCCAGCTCGGCGGGGTCGATCCCAGCTCCGGTTTCGGCTCCGCTGCGGCTCCCGCCGCCGTCGCCGGCCTCCGCCGGCACCACGAAGGCGACCAGCCGCGGCTGGCGCCCGCCGGAGCTCTCGACCGCGGCGACGGCGCGGCGGACCTTCGGATGCCCGCCGAGCACGGCCTCGACCTCCCCCAGCTCGATCCGCATCCCCTGGATCTTGACCTGGAAGTCGATCCGCCCCATCCACTCGATGCAGCCGTCGGGCAGGGTGCGCCCCAGGTCGCCGGTCCGGTACAGCCGGCCGCCCCGGCCGGAAGCCCACGGGTCGGGCACGAAGGCCCGGGCCGTCTTCGCCGGATCGTTCCAGTAGCCCTGCGCCAGGCCGATGCCGCCGATGCAGAGCTCGCCGGGCACCCAGGTGGGGCAGGGCCGGCCGGTGCGGTCCAGCACGTGCCAGGTCTGGTGGACCATCGGGTAGCCGTACGGGACGGTGCTCCACTCCGGGTCGATCCGCTCCACCGGGTGGTAGACGATCGACCAGATCGACGCCTCGGTGGCGCCCCCCATGCTGACCACCTCGGCCCCGGGCGCCACCCGCCGGATGGCGGCCGGCAGGTCGAGGGGGATCTTGTCGCCGCTCAGCAGCGCCAGGCGCAGGGCGGGCAGGGTGACCCCCCGCCGCTCGGCCGTCTCCACCAGCAGGCTCATCAGCGCCGGCACCGAGCTCCAGACGGTGATCCCTTCCCGGAGCACCAGGTCGAGCCAGTGGGTGGCGTCGAGGGCCGCGTCCGGGTCCGGGTAGACCAGCCGGGCCCCGGCGGCGAGGGGGCCGAACAGGTCGTAGACCGACAGGTCGAAGTTGAAGGCGGAGACGCCGAACACCGCGTCGGACGGGCCGACGCCGAAGCGCCGGTTGACGTCGAGCACCGTGTTGAGCGCCCCCCGGTGGTCGATCATCACCCCCTTGGGCGTCCCGGTGGAGCCCGAGGTGTGGATGACGTAGGCCAGGTCGGCCGGGGTGCCCGGAACGGCGCGGAGCGCGGGTGGATCCGGGTCCCCGTCCGGTCCGGCCGGGACGGCCTGAACCGGCAGCGGCGTCACCCCCTCCGGCCAGTCGAGCGACTCCGCGTGGCGCGGCCGGGTGAGCGCGAGCAGGCCCCCGGCCCCGGGGGTCCGGAGCCCGCCCAGCAGCACCGCCAGGCGCCCGGCCGGCAGGCGGGGGTCGATCGGCACGTAGGCGGCGCCGGCCCGCAGCACCGCCAGCACCGCCACCGGCAGCTCCCGGTCCCGGTCCATCACCACCGGCACCAGGTCGCCCCGGCCCACGCCGCGCTCCCGGAGCTCCG
>JASFUJ010000496.1:0-3758 GCA_050050355.1 Acidobacteriota bacterium | reverse complement strand
GCGGCTTCACAGGCGCCCGCGGCTTCACATTGATCGAGCTCCTGGTGGTCCTCGCCCTGCTGGCCATCACCATGCTCCTGGGCGTGCCGGCGCTCCAGAACATGATCACCCGCAGCCGCACCGAGGGCTTCGCCCGCGACATCTCCATGCTGATCCAGCGCACCCGTCTGGAGGCGATCAAGTCCAACCGCCCCGGCGTGGTCTTCCTCGATCCGGACGCCAACGCCGTGGTGGCCTTCCTGGACGTGGACCGGAGCCTGGACGTGGACCCGAGCAACGCCTTCAATCCCGACCCGGACAAGGTCTTCCGGACGGTCGACTTCGAGATCGGCCGGCTGAGCCCTCCGAACCGGGTGTTCTTCCAGGACGAGGTGGACGACACCGGGGTGGATTCCATCGACGGGCTGACCGCGGTCGAAGGCAGCCTCGGCGTGGTCATCCGGCCCGACGGCTCGGTCGACGACGAGGGGGCCTTTCGCGTCGGCGACCCGCGGGGCAACCGGCTCGAGCTGAGGATCTCGCCGTCGGCCACCGGCAGGATGGAGCTCAGGATGTGGATGCCGGACGCGGTGGGCACGGCCGAGGACGGAACCAAGTGGCTCCCGGCGGGTGACCCGAGCGATCCCGACCACGAGCCGTGGGAGTGGCAGTGATGACGAAGAGACGAGGTCCGAGTCCGGCGCCGAGGACCGGTGACCGGGGGTTCTCCCTGGTCGAGGTGCTGATCGCCACGCTGATCCTGATGGTGATCCTCCTCGGCATGGTGCCCCTGTTCACGCGGTCCGCCGCCAACAACATCCAGGGGTTCGGCTACACCCAGGTGAGCAACTTCGCCAAGTCCCGCGCCGAGGAGTACCTCCAGTACCCGTTCAACAGCGCGAATCTCACCGTTCCGGGGGGCGATCCGGCCCTCGAGGTGGAGGACGTCTTCTCCGAGCAGACCCACGAGTGGCTGGACAGAGACAGCCTGCCCGACGGCGATTCGATCCTGTTCACCCGCACCACGACGGTGCGCCAGTTCGGGGTCGGCGATCTCTCGAACCCCCTGAGCGGCGGCACGCCGCCGGAGGCGGTGCACATCAAGGAGATCACGGTCACCGTCGAAGGCCGCGGCCTGCCCGGCTCGCTGGGCACCGGCAAGGTGATCTCCGTCCGGGTGATGAAGTCCCAATGACGCGCGGACCGATTGGAGGCGACACCGTGAGAGGAACGAAGGACGTCGGGCGCACCGCCCGGAGCGGCCGCGCGACCGAAGCCGGCTACACCCTGCTGGAGGCCATCGTGGCGGTCAGCCTGCTGCTGATGGTGCTGGCCGGGGTGCTGACCCTGTTCGACTTCAACAACAAGATCGCCAAGGCCCAGGTCAACGTGGCGGAGATGCAGCAGTCCCTGCGCGTGGCCCAGGCCGGCATGATCCGCAACGTGCGGATGGCCGGCCGCGGGGGGCTGCCGGTCTTCCGTCAGGCCTCCGCGGGCGGCTACGCGGGCATGCTCCTCCCCGAGGGGCCGGCCGTCGGTGTGGCCAACAACGTGGACGCGGGGGTCAAGATCGGCGGCGACGACGACGCGGTGGTCGTGGAGGGAACCGACGTCCTCACCGTCCGCGGCGTGCTCTCGACCCCCATGTACCAGCTCAACCCGGCGGGGGGAGGCAACATCCAGGGGGCGGAGGCCGCGGGCGAAGGGGAGCTGGTGATCAACGCCAAGAGCCCCACGGGCGTGCCCCAGGATCTGCAGGCGTTGAAGGACGCCGTCGACTCGGGCCTCCCCGAGGCGCTGCTCCTGGTGAGCGCGGCCAGCGACCGGATCCAGGCGGTGGTCGAGCTGATCGGGGGCAACGTCACCGACGAGCAGGCGACCCTGAATTTCCGGATCACCGGCGGAACCCACACCGAGGAGTACCTGGATCTTTCACCGCAGGGCGCCTTCCCGCCGAACCTCCGGACCGTCACCGCCGTGGGCATCCTCGAGGAGTATCGCTACTACGTCCGGGACGTGGATCCGGCTCCGCGCCTCAGCCGGGCCCGCCTCTACCCGGGCACCGGCACGGCGTACGCGGACGACGCGAGCAACCTGCGGGCCGACATCGCCGACAACATCCTCGACCTCCAGGTGGCCCTGGGGGTCGACCGGAACGCCGACGAGGTGGTGACCGACAACGAGGACGATGCGGACGACTGGCTGTTCAACGCCGCCGGGGACTCGCCGGCGGACACCGCCGTCTGGAACCAGCCGGGGCAGCCGCTCTACTACGTGCGCATCTCGACCCTGGCCCGGACCGACCGGCTCGATCCCCGCTACGTCTCGCCGCCGATCGCGGCGATCGAGGATCGCGTCTACGACGAGCCCGAGACCCCGGCCCAGGCGGACCGGCTGGACCGCAGCTACCGCCGGCGGTTGCTCCAGACCGTCGTCGACCTGAGGAACCTGACATGATGAGCTTCGACCCGCGCCCCGACGCAGCGACTCCGACCCCGGAGCCCGGCAGGTCCGCAGAGGCGGGCAGCGCCTATCTCGCCGCCCTGCTGGTCCTGGTGCTGCTGACCATCATCGGCCTGTCCCTGTCGCTGGTCACCCAGACCGAGATGCAGATCGGCGCCAACGAGAAGACCGTCGAGCGCGCCTTCTACGCGTCGGACTCGGGCATCGCCCTGGCCACGGCGCGGACGCTGGTCAGCCGCCGACCGGCCTGGAGCGAGGTCTACAAGGTGGAGGATCCGGAGAAGGAGCTGATCAGCCACCGGCTCGACGTCTCGCCCTTCTTCCCGATCGGCAGCTCTCCCTGCAACCTGTGCGACGTCAACAACGCCGGGGAGTACGGGGCGAAGAACTACTACCGGGCCAACCACGCGGTGACCTCGATCGCCATCCGGGAGCTGCCCGGCTCGGCGGTGCCGCTGGCGGAAAAGAGCATCACCGCCATGGTGGAGTTCCAGCCCTGGGAGCTGACCCCCGAATCGCTGCTCGCCGTGCAGGACGAGCGCCAGCTCGAGAAGATCAAGTTCTGAGGAGGACCCGATGTCCCCGATCCGAAACCGCTCGCCGCGTCAACTCCTGCTCGGTGCCGTCCTGGTCGCCGGGCTCCTCGTGCTCGCCGTCTCGCTCGGTCCCCGGGCGGAGGCCGCCGACGACATCGACCTCCTGCGGGAGCGCGGGGGGCAGCCGTTCGTGATGGTGCTCCTCGACACGTCCGCCTCCATGACCCAGAGCCCACCCACGACCGGCGGCGGCTCGTCCGACTTCGGCGAACCGGTTCCCGCGGACGGGGACGATGCGGGCTCCAAGCTCTTCCAGGTCAAGAAGGCCATGTACGAGGTCTTCAGCAGGGTGGAGAACGTGAGCTTCGGCTACGCCGGGTACAGCCAGGACCGCCTCCGCGTGCGCCAGAAGCACTGGTTGTACCGGGCGGCCGCCGATGGTGCGTTCGGCTCCACGGGGACCGATCTCACCTACCCCGTGGCCGACGAGGAGTGGGTCTTCGGCGCCCATTACCCGACCGTGACGCCGGGAGTGGGCGGCACCTGCTCGTCGCCCCTCGACCTGAGCAACGACCGCGTCGAGCTCAACCGGTTCTCCAGGTTGGGCGGATCCGGGGCCCAGTCCACCGTCCTCTGGGTGCGGGACCGCGGCCGGCTCCACCGCGTCACCGCCCAGGGTGACGGCGCGTCGGCGCTGGGGGACGATCAGATCGGCGTGGTGCTGGTCGACGAGCTGGTGAGCGACTGTACGCCCGTGACCGTCGCCGAGACCCATCGGAT
>JASFUJ010000495.1:0-3763 GCA_050050355.1 Acidobacteriota bacterium | reverse complement strand
GCCAGTGGACCCGGTGGTCCTGGAGGTGCGGACGGCCGAGGGTTTCCGGCCGCTCCACGGGAGCGTGGTCGGGGGGCCGCGCCCGCACCTCCGGGTGCGGAGGACGGCCGCCGAGGCCACCGTGCGAGAGATCTCCTGGACCGCCCTCGGTGTCGAAGTAGAGACGCGGGTAGAGACCCGTCCGCAGAGAGAGGAGACCGAGCGGGTGCGGGCCGCCACCCGCGAGCTCTCGCGGCGGAGCAGCCGGCTGCGGCCCGGGGAGAGCGCCGTCCTGGACCTGGAGCTCCCCCCGGGAGCCCACCGGTTCACCGCGGTCGTCGACACCCCGGCGGGGCGGAGCGAGCGCTCCGCCACCCTGCTGGTGGTCCCGGCCGACGGCTCGGGGGTCCAGACGCCGCTCCACCAACCGGTCGTGGTGGATCCGGCCACCCGGCTGGCCTACGAGCGGGGCGCGATCCTGATCGCCTTCGAGGTGGGAACCGGCCTCGAGCAGGTGTCGGCCGCGCTCCGCCGGCTGGGGGTCACGCCCCTCGACTGGATCCCGCGGATCGGCCTCCTCCGGGGCCACCTGCCGGCGGAGGCCCCCTCCGCCCTCGCCGTCGCCGAGCGCCTGAGCCGCGAGGCCCGCCCCCGGACCCGGGCTCGGAGCGGCCCCCCCGGCCCGCTGCTGGCGGCCGTGCCCAACGCGGCCCTGGCGCCGGCCGCGTCCCTCGGCGAGCGCATGCCGGAGCGGCTGATCGGGGCCTATCGCCCGGCCGGAGACTCGGACTGCGATGCCGGGAACGACGTCCGCGGCTGCTTCGAGCGGGGCGCCCGCGCCACCGACGAGCTCCGGATCTTCCGGTACCACTTCTTCTACGACACCTTCGCCGCCCTCCGGCTGGTGGAGCACCTGGTTCCGAACGCGGCCGGCGCCCGGCCGGTAGGCCTCGGGGTGATCGACACCGGGTTCGGCGACCGCGCCAACCCCACCCACGTGGCGGACGGGGACTTCTTCGGCTTCTCCCAGGCGCCCTTCTTCCTGGGCACGAGACGGCGGATCGATCCCGCCACCGGCCGGCAGCAGTGCCGCGGCCGGGCCGACGCCCCCTGGGGCCCCTGCGGGTTCGGCTTTCCCGAGGTCCGGGACGCGGGCTTCTTCAACGCCGAAACCGGCCGGTTCACCGGGTCCCACGGCACCCCGGTGTCCCTGGCCGCCGCGGGCCGGGTGGCGACCCGCCAGGGGGTCGACCCGGAGCGCTCGATCCTCGGCCCCGGCCCCCACGCCCGACTGCGGATCCTCCGGGTGACCACGCCGGGCACCGGGGCGGCCGCGGGCCGGCCGGTGATCCTGATCGACCAGCTCGTGGCCGCGGTCTACGCCGCCGCCCTGGACGCCGAGGTCTCGGTGGTCAACACCTCCGTGGGGAGCCCAGGCGCCTTCACCCTGGAGACCACCCTGACGGCCGCCGTCGCCCCGGGCGCCGGGACGCTCCCGGTGGCGAGCTCCCGGGGGTTCAACTCCGGGGACCGGATCCTCCTGGGATCGGGCGCCACCGGCGAGGCCCTGCGGATCGCCAGCATCGGCCGGGGCGTCCTCCGGCTCCAGCAGCCGGTCGGCCGGGCCCATCCGCAGGGGGAGACCGTCCGGCGCCCGGGGGTCCCGAAGTGGTTCTTCCCGGCGCTCACCGACGTCACCCGCAACGTGGTCGAGCTGGCCCGCTCGACCGGGACCATCTGGACCACCGCCTCCGGCAACGACGGCCGCTGCAGCGAGCCGGTGATCCGCCAGGGAGGCCCCCGGCCCTGCGGCACCCCGAGCTGGCCCGCGGACCTGGCGCCCGGCCCCGGCCCCCGGGGCGCCGGGGACCCCCTCGTGCTGTCGGTCGGCGGTACCGCCACGGACGGGGACGACCGGGGCCCCGAGGAGCTGTGGGACCAGAGCAACTACGGCCCGAGGATCTCGGTGGTGGCGGGCGGCCACGACGTGGTGCTGCTCGAAAATAACGGCGATCTCCAGATCCCGAGCGGCACGTCGTACTCGGCGCCGGCCGTGGCGGGGCTCGCGGCGGAGATGATCTACCTGGACCGCAACCTCTCCCCGCCCCGCGGCCGGCTCACGCCGCTCCAGATCGTCGAGCTCCTGGAGGCCACCGCCGACGACCTCGGAACCACCATCGACGGGGGAACCGAGCGCACCCGGCCCAACGACCGGCCGGCCGACGGTCCGGACCTCTACTTCGGCCACGGCCGGATCAACGCCTGGAAGGCCCTCCTCGCGGTGGCCAACCGGGGCCTCGCTCCGCTCCCCAGGGGCGGGCTGCCGCCGGAGAAGCTGGACGGCGAGGGCGCGGCGCGCTTCCCGTCCCTCCGGCCCGCCTCCGTCGGCGACGACACCTGGTACGGCTTCGCCGTCCAGAGCCCGGTGTTCGACGCCGGCGTCTGGATTGACGGCCGCCGGGTGCGCGACGCGACGGCGGTCCAGCCCACCGGCGGCGGGGGAACGACCGGGCAGCTCTCCGCCTACAAGGGGGTCGCCTCCTCCCGGGTGATCCAGCGCGGGATCGACGTGGACGGCGACGGCATCCCGGACGAGGACCCCACCAGCGGCATCGTGCCGGTGGGGGTGCACCGGGGCGAGTTCATCGCCACCTTCAGCATTCAGCGTAGCGACCTCACCGGCTGCGGCGACGGGGACGCCCCCTGCACCCTGAGCCTGCGGCGACCCGGCGAGGGGGCGGACGCCGCGCCCTTCTTCAGCCTGCGCCTCGAGCTCGACCTCATGGAGGGCGGCCGGGTGCCGGGCGTGGTCTACGACGACTTCGTCTTCGAGATCACTCCGAGCGACTTCGGCGACGCCCCCGCGCCCTACCCGACTCCGCTGGTCTCGGCCGGCGGGGCCCGCGGGCTCAACGCGAACCTGGAGTGGTTCGGGCCGAACGCGGACACCGGCCGGGAGGAGAGCGACGACTGGCTCCTGGGCGTGAGCCCGGAGCCGGACGGGGCCGTCGAGGAGGGCGGCCCGGACGCCCGGGTCGACCCGGACGGCACCCCGAACGTGCTCGCCAAGGCCGATCTCGACCGCTTCGACCACGGCGTGGTCTTCTACCCGCGGACCTACGTCCCGAAGGAGAAAGGCCGGGTGGACTTCACGGTCTGCGTCGCCGAGCGCGACGGCGGCCGCTACGCGGACCGGGACGACCGGTCCCTCTGGGTCAACGGCTGGATCGACTGGAGCACCGACGGCGACTGGGACGACCCCGGGGAGCACGTGGTCGACGGCGCGCGGATCGTTCCGACGGACTGGACGGTGGACTCCCGATCGGTCGAGCGGCTCCGCCCCGAGCGGGCGCGGGATTTCGGCGACTGCGCCACCTTCCGGGCCGAGCTCCGCGTGCCCACCGCCCTCGGCACCGGCGAGCTCTGGGCCCGCTTCCGCCTGGACTACGGCGAGAACGCCGGCCGCAGCGACCCGCGGCGGGACCGAAGTCGGCCCTGGCGCTCCGACCCCAGCCTGCGGGTCCCCGGCCAGGGGCCGCGGGACCGCGGAACGGGCGGTCCCGGGATCGGCCTCACGCGAGGTGCCAGCCGTTTTGGCGAGGTGGAGGACTACCACCTGGGCACCGACTACGGCGACGCCCCCGATCCGCAGCAGGAGGAGCGAGGCAAGTATCCGACCCGCCACGGCTCCCGCGGCGGCTTCAGCCTCAACTTCACCCGCGACTGGCTCGGCCCGGCGTCCGAGGTGGCGCGGGCAAGCCGGGAGACCGACGGCTGCGACCGC
>JASFUJ010000494.1:0-3767 GCA_050050355.1 Acidobacteriota bacterium | reverse complement strand
GCCAGCGAGGCCCTCACCCGCATGTCGAGCCACGGCGTGAGCCGCCTGATGGTGGCCGAGGGGGACCGCCTGGTGGGGATGCTCGCCCTGACCGACCTGCTGAAGTTCTTCTCCCTGAAGCGGGAGCTCGAAGCGCAGCGGTGAGCGGGGCACCCCCACCTTCCCTCCGGGTAAAATCTCCAATCGACATGAACCCCGACCAGGCAGCCGAGCGCCTCGGCGAGCTCCGCTCCGAGATCCGCCACCACGACCACCTCTACTACGTCCGCGACGCCCCGGAGATCTCCGACGAGGCCTACGACGAGCTCTTCCGGGAGCTCCGCGCGATCGAGGAGGAGTTCCCCGACCTGGTCACCCCCGACTCGCCGACGCAGCGGGTCGCCGGGCAGCCGCTGGACGAGTTCCCGACGGTCGAGCACGCGGCCCCCATGCTCAGCCTCGACTCCGGCGCCGAGGAGGACCAGCTCCGCCGGTTCGACGAGCGGGTGCGCAAGGCGGTGGCGGACGAGTTCCCCGTGGCCTACGTGCTCGAGCCGAAGCTCGACGGCGCCTCCGTGGAGCTGGTCTTCGAGGACGGCCGCCTGAGCCGCGGCTCCACCCGGGGCGACGGGCGCCGGGGCGAGGGCGTCACCGAGAACCTGCGCACCGTGCCGTCGGTCCCCCTCTCGCTGCGGGACGGCCGGCGCGCCGCCCCGCCCTTCCTCGCCGTCCGGGGCGAGGTGGTGATGCCGATCGACGGCTTCGAGCGGCTCAACGAGCGGCTGCTCGAAGCGGGCAAGGAGCCGTACGCCAACCCCCGCAACTCCGCCGCCGGCTCGCTCCGACAGCTCGACCCGGAGATCACCGCCTCGCGCCCGCTCGACCTGTACGCCTACGACGTGCTCGCCGCCGACTGGGGCGACGCCGCGCCGCCGGCGACCCAGTCGGAGATCGCCGACGCCCTGACCGACTGGGGCTTCAAGGTCAACCCCCTGGTGCGCCGCGGGGTCGACTCGATCGACGAGATCGTCGCCTACCACGCCGAGCTCCTCGGCGATCGGGACGACCTGGGCTACGAGATCGACGGCGTCGTGGTGAAGCTGGACCACCTGGAGGCCCGGGACGAGATGGGCGCCACCTCCCACCATCCGCGCTGGGCGTTCGCCTTCAAGTTCCCGCCCCGCAAGGAGGTGACCCGGGTGCTCGCGATCGTCCCGAGCGTCGGCCGCACCGGCGTGGTCACCCCGGTGGCCATGCTCCGGCCGGTGGAGCTCTCCGGCGTGACCGTCTCCCGCGCCACGCTCCACAACCGCGAAGAGGTGGCGCGCAAGGACATCCGCAAGGACGACACGGTGCGCATCCAGCGGGCCGGCGACGTGATCCCCCAGGTCCTCGAGCGGATCGACGAGCCGGGCCGGACGCGGGGGCCGAAGTTCGAGATGCCCGCCCGCTGCCCCTCCTGCGACACGGAGCTGATCGAGCGGGGGCCGTTCACGGTCTGCCCCAACAGCTTCGAGTGCCCGGCCCAGCTCGCCGGGCGGCTGACCCACTTCGGCTCCCGCGCCGCCCTCGACATCGAGGGCCTGGGGGAAGAGACCGCCAAGCTGCTGGTGTCCGAGGAGCTGGTGCGCCAGCTCCCCGACCTGTTCGACCTGACGGCGGACCGGATCGAGCCCCTCCCCGGCTTCGCCGCCCGGTCCGCCGAGAACCTGGTGACCGGCATCGAGACGGCCTCCCACGTGGAGCTCGAGCGGTTCCTGTTCGCCCTCGGCATCCCGGAGGTCGGCGTCACCGTGGCCCGGGAGCTGGCCCGGCACTTCCGCTCCTTCGAGGCGATCCGCGACGCCTCGGAGGAGGCCCTCCAGGAGGTGGAGGGCGTGGGCCCGCGCATGGCCGAGCAGATCACCGCCTTCTTCGCCGAGGAGCGCAACCGGGAGGTGCTCGACCGCCTGCTGGACGGCCGGGTGCACCTGATCGAGCCGGAGCCGGAGGAGGAGGCCGGCACGCGCCCTCTCGACGGCCTCACCATGGTCTTCACCGGCGGCCTGGAGCGCTTCACCCGCAGCGAGGCCAAGGAGCTGGCCCAGCGCCTCGGCGCCAAGGTCACCGGCTCCGTGAGCAAGAAGACCGACTACGTGGTGGCCGGCGACGACCCGGGCTCGAAGCGGGACAAGGCCGAAGAGCTGGGGGTCGCCATCCTCGACGAGCAGGGCTTCATCGACCTCACGGAGAAGACCTCGTGACCAACTCGGAGATCGCCAACGTCCTCTCCACCCTCGGCGACCTGCTCGAGATCCAGGGCGCCAACCCGTTCCGCGTGCGCGCCTACCGCAACGCCGTGCGCACCGTCGAGGGCCAGACCACGCCGCTCGGCCGCTTCGCCGAGGAGGGCCGGGAGCTCACCGAGCTCTCCGGCATCGGCAAGGAGATGGCGAGCCACATCGAAGAGCTGCTCGAGACCGGGCGCCTGTCGGTCCTGGAGGAGATGCTGGAGACCGTCCCCCGCACCCTGCTCGACCTCATGCGCCTGCCCGGGGTCGGGCCGAAGAAGGCCAGGAAGCTGTGGGAGGAGCTCGGCATCGAGACCGTCGACGCCCTGGAGGCGGCCGCGGAGGCGGGCGAGGTGGCGGAGCTCGAGGGCTTCGGCGCCAAGAGCCAGGAGAAGATCCTGGCCGGGATCGCCGAGTTCCGCCAGCACCGGGAGCGGATGCCCCTGGCCGACGCCGACGCCGAGGTGCTGCCGCTCACGGAGTACCTGTCCGGGATCCCGGAGGCCGAGCGGCTGGAGGTGGCGGGGAGCTACCGCCGGCGCAAGGAGACCGTGGGCGACATCGACCTGCTGGTCATCGCCACCGAGCCGGAACCGGTGATGGAGCGGTTCCTGGCGTACCCGCAGGTCGAGCGGGTGGAGATGAGCGGCGACACCCGGGGCAGCGTGGTCCTCGCCTCCGGCCTGGAGGTGGACCTGCGCATCCTGCCGCCCGAGAGCTACGGCGCGGCGATGGTCTACTTCACCGGCTCGAAGGAGCACAACATCCGCCTGCGCCAGCGGGCCGTGCAGCGCGGCCTGCGGGTCTCCGAGTACGGGGTGTTCGAGAAGGGCGAAGACGAAGGCGAGGGCGCCGACGACGTGGAAGACTCGGCCGAGCGGGACGTGCTGTCCGGCGAGCGGATCGCCGGCGCGACCGAGGAGGAGGTCTACCGGGCGCTGGAGCTGGACTGGATCCCGCCCGAGCTGCGGGAGGACCGGGGCGAGATCGAGGCCGCGGCCGAGGGCAAGCTCCCCCGGCTGCTGGAGCTGGACGACCTCCTGGGCGACCTCCAGATGCACTCCACCTGGTCCGACGGCAAGAACACCATCGAAGAGATGCTCGAAGCCTGCGCCGCGCGCGGCTACGAGTACTTCGCGCTGACCGACCACTCCCAGTCCCTGGCCATGACCGGCGGCCTGGACGAGGAGCGCCTGCGGGAGCAGTGGCAGGAGATCGACGAGATCGCCGGGCGCCACGACGAGATCCGCCTGCTCAAGAGCCAGGAGGTGGACATCCTGGCCGACGGCACCCTCGACACCGACGACGACGCCCTGGACGGCCTGGACGTGGTCCTGGTCTCGGTCCACTCCCGGTTCGAGCTCCCGGAGGACCAGCAGACCGAGCGGATTCTGAAGGCGGTCCGGCACCCGAAGGTCAACATCCTCGCCCACCCCACCGGCCGGATCCTCGGCCGGAGGAAGCCCTACCCCTTCGACGTGGACCGGGTGCTCCGGGCCTGCCGGGACCACAACGTGG
>JASFUJ010000493.1:0-3769 GCA_050050355.1 Acidobacteriota bacterium | reverse complement strand
CGGGAAGGACCCGCTCCCGGAAGCTCTGCGGCAGCACGTCGATCAGCCGGTCCTCCCCGATGGCGAAGCCGATCCCCGGGGTCTCGGGACCGCCCACCTCGGAGATCAGCGCGTCGTAGCGGCCGCCACCGACGATGGCGTCCTGGGCGCCCAGCCCGGCGGCCGTGATCTCGAAGACCGTGCGGGTGTAGTAGTCGAGCCCGCGGACCAGGCGATCGTCCACCCGGTAGCCCACGCCGAAGCGGTCGAGGATCGAGCGCACGGCCCCGAAGTGCTCCCGGTCCTCCGCGGTCAGGCTGTCGGCCAGCCGGGGAGCGTCCGCCAGGATCTCCCGCTCCCGCTCCACCTTGGTGTCCAGGATCCGCAGGGGGTTGGTGGTCAGGCGCCGCCGGCTGTCGTCCGAGAGGACCTCCCGCTTCGGCTCCAGGAAGCGGACCAGCTCGTCCCGGTAGGCTGCCCGGCTCTCCGGACCGCCGACCGTGTTGAGCAGCACCGTCAGCCCCTCGAACTCGAGGGCGCCGAGGAAGTCGATGAGCATCAGGATCAGCTCGGCGTCGGAGACCGGACCGGCGTCCCCCAGGAGCTCGGCGCCGATCTGGTAGAACTGGCGATACCGCCCCTTCTGGGGCCGTTCGTAGCGGAACTGGGGCCCCAGGTAGTAGAGCTTGACCGGAGACGGCCGCTGCTGCAGACCGTTCTCCACGTACGCCCGGGCCACCGAGGCGGTCGACTCCGGCCGCAGGGTGAGGCTCCGCCCTCCCTTGTCGGTGAAGGTGTACATCTCCTTGCCGACGATGTCCGTGGCCTCGCCGACGCCGCGGACGAAGAGCTCCGTCTCCTCCAGGACCGGGGTCCGGATCTCGCCGTAGCCGTAGCGCCCGAAGGTCCGGCGGGCGGTCTCCTCGACGGCCGACCAGACCGCCGTCTCCGGCGGCAGCAGGTCGCGGGTGCCCTTCGGGCGCCGGATGCGGTCACTCATCGGTCGCTCTCCTGCGTCCAGTCGGCATCCGGCTCTTCGTGCCCCTCGAGGGTGGCGCGGTAGCGCTCCTTGAGGTCCACGTAGCGTGCGGCGATCTCGCGGATGGTGCGGGATTCCCGCTCGCTCAGCGGGCGGACGACCTTGGCGGGCACCCCGAGGGCCAGGTGTCCGGCCGGCACCGTGTGCCCCGGAGCGACCACCGCCCCGGCCCCCACCTGGGCACCCTGCTCCACCACGGCCCCGTCCAGAACCCGGGCGCCGATGCCGATCAGCGCCCCGTCCTCGACCGTGCAACCGTGGAGCACCGCCTGGTGGCCGATCACCACGTCCTCGCCGATCCGGAGCGGATGGGTCTCGTGGGTCACGTGGAGCACGGCGCCGTCCTGCACGTTGGTCCGGGGACCGATGCGGATCCAGTGGACGTCCCCCCGGGCCACGGTGTGGAACCAGAAGGAGACGTCGTCGCCGAGGGTCACCTCGCCGGTGACCACGGCGCCGGGGGCCAGGAAGACCCGCTGGCCGAGGCGGGGACGATTCGTTCCGAGGGAGATGGCGGGCATCGGACGTCGGGACTCCGGTGGCGTTCGCTGGGGCGGGTGCGACGGCACCTCAGGGGGGCGGGCAGTGTAGCACGGTGATTCCTCCCGCGGACCGGACCACCGCGGGCTCTCTCCTCCTCCCTCCCCCCCGGAGCTCACCCGGGGGCCGATCCACGGGCGGCGAGGGGCTCTCCGGCCGGCCGGCGGGCGGAGCCGGCGGGGCCGCGCCGGCGGAAGGCGTCGGCGAACGCCTCCAGCAGCTCCGGCCGCTCGGCCAGGAGGCGGTGGGCCTCGCCCGCCGGGAGCGCGCGCCGGGCCAGGGCGCGCAGGCGCCCGATCCTCCGCCGGTACGCCGCCCGGGACTCGGCCGGTCGCGGCAACCGGGCCGGCACGCCCTGGCCGAGCAGGAGGAGGTCGATCCCCTCCGGACCCCAGAGCGGATCCGGAGCGACGGGGTCCGGGCAGACGGAGGGACCGGCGGGGCGCGCGGTGAGGGGGCCGCGGCGCCGGACGTCCTCGATCAGCTCCTCCGGATCCCCCAGCTCCGCCAGATCCAGGGCCCGCGCCACGTCCACCTCGTCCCGGCACGCCCGCCAGAAGGGCGTGTCCAGCCGCCGGTTGAACCGGAAATGGAGGGAGAGGAACCAGGCCACGTAGTCCCAATGGGCGGCGACCCGGCGGTCGAGGTGCTCCCGGAGGCCGGCCCGCCCAGCCCGGTCGCCCGGTTGGATGATCCCCGGCAGACGGTCCACCAGCAGCACGATCTGGCGGATCAGCAGGTGGAGGGCGGTCGACTCCAGGGGCTCGACGAAGCCGTAGGCGTTCCCCAGGGCGATCGCGTTGCCCCGTACGAAGTGACGCCGGCGGCCGGGCCGGAAGCGGAGGACCCGGGGGCTCTCCCCCTCGGGATCGATCGCGGGGTCGATCTCCGGGTGGTCGGCGCGGAGCTCGGCCAGGGCCCGCTCCGGCGTGGTGAACGCGGAGCTGAAGACGGCCCCCAGGTGGTCCCCGTCCTCCTGGGGAATGCGCCAGGACCACCCGGCCTCGCGGGTGGTCGCCACCGTGTGGGGCAGGAGCCGGCCCCCGTGCGGCGCACCGGCCAGCACCGCGGCGTCCGTGAACAGCACCCCCTCGTAGGAGACGAACGGGGAGCCGAGGGCGTTCCCCACCAGGAGCGAGCGGAACCCGGAGCAATCCACGTACAGGTCGAACGCCAGGCGCCGGCCGTCCCGGGTGTGGAGGGCGGCCACCTCCGCGGCGTCCGGGTCCTCCCCGGTCCGACGGAGCTCCACCCGCTCGACCGTGTCCTCGATCCGCTCCACGCCGGCCTCCCGGGCGCGCTCGCGCAGGTACGCCGCGAAGCGCCGGTTGTCCAGGTGGTACGCCACCTCGGTGCCGAGACCGGTCCGGACGCCCCCCTCCTCCGGGAAGAGCGGCAGGGCGCCCGCCTCCATCAGCAGGGCCGCGAACGAGGCGCCGTCGAGCGTGCCGTCGTGGACCGCCGGAGCGAGCAGATCGAGGGCGCCGAACGGGTAGGAGAACCCGGGGCCGCTCCCCCAGGCGAAGCGGATCCCGAGCTTGAGGGTGGGGCGGACCTCCCGGAACAGCCGGTGGACGTCCAGGCCCAGGTCGGCGTGGAGGAACTGGGGCAGCAGCGGCGTCGTCGCCTCGCCCACGCCGATGGGCGGCAGGTCCGGGGACTCGATGAGGGTGACGGCCGCGGCCGGGTGAGCACGGCGCAGCGCCAGGGCGGCCAGGGTGCCGGCCGTTCCGCCGCCGACGATGCCGACCGACGCCGACGCCGGGAACCGTCGGGGGGTTGCCGCCGGCGGCGCGGGGCCGTCGGCGGACCTCCTCCCCGGGACGACCGACGAGGTCGCAGACGCCACCGGGACCAGCAACTCTCGCGCCTCCAGGAGCCCGAGCAGCTTCAGCACCGCCGCGCGCTCATCGGCGGACCGGGCCACCGCCTGCAAGACCTCCTCCACCGTCCGGCGGCCGTCCAGGTGATCCAGAACGAACCGCAGGTCCGCGGTCTCGGCCCCACCGACCACGAGAGACCGTTCCGCCCCCGCCCCGACGAAGCTCCGCCCGTCCGGCAGCTCCCGCACGCCGAGCCCCTCCACCGGCCGCAGGACGAGGTCGCGATCGAACCCGGCCACGCTCATTCCGGTGAGCTTACCCCGGGCGCCTCGCCCGCCCACGCCGATGAACACGGGCCGATGAAAACGGGCTGGCACCTTCCGGCCGA
>JASFUJ010000492.1:0-3777 GCA_050050355.1 Acidobacteriota bacterium | reverse complement strand
GACTGGAACGACGTCACGAGCTCGAACCGAACCCAGGAGGCACCCGTGAAAGGCCAGCTCACTCCCCGCCGGGTCACGATCGTGGCCCTCGTCGCCACCCTGCTCGCCGGAGCCTTCGGCCTGGTCCTGGCGGCGCCGGCCGCCGCCGACACACTGATCGTCGCCAACAAGGCGGAGGCGACCGTCTCCCTGGTCGACCTCGAGTCCGGGGAGGTGAAGGCCACCCTGCCGACCGGCGACGGGCCCCACGAGGTCGCCGTCTCGCCCGACGGCCGCCGGGCGGTGATCGCCGACTACGGCACCGGGGAGGCTCCGGGCTCGACCCTCACCCTGATCGACGTGCCCGGCGCCCGGGTGCTCTCGACCATCTCCCTGGGCGAGTACCGCCGGCCCCACGGCCTGGCCTGGGTCCACGACGACGCCCTGTTCGTCACCGCCGAAGCCCGGAAGGCCCTGCTGCGGGTCGATCCCGGGGCGGGGAAGGTCGTGAGCTCCTACGAGACCGGGCAGGAGGTCTCCCACATGGTCGCGGTGACCCCGGACGCCTCCCGGGCGTTCGTCGCCAACATCGGCTCCGGCACGGTGACCGCCCTCGACCTGGAGACGGGCGAGAAGCTCGCCGACGTGGCCACCGGCGATGGAGCCGAGGGGATCGCCGTCACGCCCGACGGCTCCAGGGTCTGGGTCACGAACCGGGCCGCCGACACGGTGAGCGTGATCGACGCCGCGAGCCTGAAGGTGGTCGGGACCGTCGAGCTCGGCTCCTTCCCGATCCGCGCCGAGGTCACCCCGGACGGCGCCCACGTGCTGGTCTCGAACGCCCGCTCCGGCTCGGTCGCGGTGATCGACCAGGGGTCGGCCGAGGTGCTCGCGACGGTGACGATCGAGGTCGCGGCGAGCGCCGAGGGCGAGCGCCTGCTCCGGTTCGGCGAGTCCCCGGTGCCCATCGGGATCGAGATCGCCCCGGACGGCGAGCGGGCCTTCGTGGCGCTCGCCAACGCCGACCAGATCGTGATCCTCGACCTGGAGAAGCGCGCCGTGGCAGGCCAGCTCACGGCCGGCAAGGAACCGGACGGGATGGCCTACTCGGAGCGGGAAGTGCAATAGGTATCTACAAAGGCGGCTTTCGTGCCGAGTGAGTCGAGTTTTCCCGATCCGTCGAAGACGCCGCTCCGATCCACCTTGACGATCCTCTGGATCACCCCCACAACCCCTCGGTCCCCTTCCCTCCCAGTCCACTGGAACGGCCGGCGCAAGCCGGCCTGGGGGGGAAGGGGACGCCCCCGCCCGGAGCTCGCGTCGTTTCGACGTCGCAGCACTCGTCGGTTCGAGGCGAAGCTTCACTGGGAGTCTGCGGGGATCGGGTTGGTCCTCCGGCGGGGGCGTGTGCTATAACGCTTCGAATGCGACGCGCCGGAGCCTTTCTCGCCCTCGTGGCGATGACAGCCCTGCCGCTCGGTGCCGCTGCTGCGGCGGCCTCGGTCCCGGGGCCCGACTGCGCCGAGGAGGCGCTGGCGTGCTGCGGGCTGGACTGTGCGTTCTGCTTCTGCTGTTCCGTCACCGCCCCGGTGCTGATGGGCGCGAGCCCTGTCGTTTTCACACCGCCGCCCTCTTCCGGCTTGGATGGCTCTCTCGCCGTCGACGGCCCCTGCCCCGACCCTCGGCCGATCCTCCACGTGCCCCGGGTGCCGGTCGCCAGCTGACCTTCGACGAAACCCTGGCATCGGCCCGGGAGGCCCCGAAGCTCGCCCGCCCGGCGGCGGACGTGGAGGCGGCGGAGACGGTTCTCGTCACCGCCCGGACCTACCCCCTACAATCCGAAGCCCGAGCTCGAGGTCGCTGACCGTCGCGGGTCCGGCGGTGGCCGCGTCCCGTGATGCCTGGGAGGCCGCCCTGGATCTCGCCGTCGCGTCCGGCGGAATGCTCCCCGGAACGGACTGGATCGACGAGGAGACGAACCGATGACGACGACGAACCGCATGTTGATCCCGGGCCTTCTCGTGGCCCTTCTGGCTGCGAGCTGCGGGAGGAACGCCGACGAGGGGCAAGACGCCGGACAGGAGGAGGCCGAGGCCGCGGAGCACGACGAGCACGGGCACGACGAGCACGGAGAGGACGGGGTCGTGGAGCTCACCCCGGAAGCGATCGAGCGGATCGGCCTCGCCACGGAAACCGCCGCTCGGACGACGCTCGCCGGCCGCCGGACGACCACCGGCACGCTCGGCTTCGACGAGGAACGGCTCGCCCACGTGGCGCCCCGCGTGGACGGCCGCCTCGTGCGGGTGCCCGCCTCGCTGGGGTCCCGGGTCTCCGCGGACGAGGTGCTGGCGGTGGTGGACTCGATGGAGCTGGGCGAGGCCAAGGCGGCGTTCCTGCGGGCTCGCGCGCGGCACGAGGTGGCGCAGCGGCGGTTCGAGCGCGAGGAGTCCCTGCACACGGATCGGATCTCGTCGGAGCAGGAGGTCCTGGAGGCGGAGGCTGCGGCGCGCGAAGCGGCGGCCGATCTCGCCGCGACGCGGGAGACGTTGCACCTTCTGGGCCTTCCCGACCGGGCGATCGAGGGGCTCTCCTGGGAGGATCCCGAGTCTTCGCTGGTGTCGGTCCGGGCGCCCTTCGGCGGCAAGGTCGTGGCCCGGGAGGCCACGATCGGCGAGCTGGTCACCCCGGAGGACGCGCTCTTCACCCTGGCCGACCTGTCCCAGGTCTGGCTCTGGATCGACCTCTACGAGCGCGACCTCGCCCACGTCGAGATGGGCGACCGGGTCGAGGTCCGGCTCGACGCCTGGCCCGGCCAGACGTTCGCCGGCGAGCTGGCCTACATCGCGGCCGAGCTCGACCCGGAGAGCCGTACGGTCCGGGCTCGGGTGGACCTGGCGAACCCCGAGCAGCGGCTGAAGCCGGGGATGTTCGCCCGGGTAGCGCTCGCCACCGGGGAGAAGGAGCCGGCTCCGGTCCTCGCCGTCCCCCGGACGGCGGTCCAGCGGGACGGCGCCGGGTCGATCGTCTTCGTGCGCACGGCTCCCGGTCGGTTCCAGCGGCAGGAGGTGGAGATCGGACGGGTCAGCGGCGAATACGTCGAGATCCTCGGCGGCTTGGCGGAAGGCGACGAGGTCGTCACCGACGGCGCGTTCCTCCTCCGGTCCCAGGCATCCGCCGACCAGCTCGGCGGACATCATCACTGAACATCTGCTAAGGCCGATCTCGTGACGAGTGTGTCAACTCTTTCCGATCCATCCGAAACGCCGCTCCGATCAACCTTGATGATCCTCTGGATCTCGCCTCCAAACCCCCTGTGTCCCCCTTCCTCGGTCCTCTGGATCTCCCCTCCGCGGGGAGGCAGGGGGCGCCACCACCCGGAGCTCGCGTCGATTCAACGTAGACGCTCGCGTCGGTTCGAGGCGAAGCTTCACTGGGAGGGCCCAGCATGATCCGGCGACTCATCGACTTCTCCCTCGACCACCGACTGGTGGTCGTCTGCCTGTGGGCGCTGCTCGTCGCCTGGGGCATCCACTCCGCCGTGCGCCTGCCGATCGACGCCGTTCCGGACATCACCACCATCCAGGTCCAGGTGCTGACCGACAGTCCGGGTCTGGCCCCCGAGGAGGTCGAGCAGTTCGTGACCTTCCCGGTGGAGACCGCCATGAGCGGTCTCCCCCGCCTCGAGGAGGTGCGCTCGTTGACCAAGTTCGGACTGTCGGTGGTGACCGTCGTCTTCGAAGAGGGGACGGACATCTACTGGGCCCGGCAGCAGGTGTCGGAGCGACTCGCCGAGGCGCG
>JASFUJ010000491.1:0-3777 GCA_050050355.1 Acidobacteriota bacterium | reverse complement strand
TCTCCATCTGGATCTGCCGGGCACCCAGGACGACCTCGCGGAGCGACCGCATCAGCGCCCCGATATGGCTCAGGGGCAACCAGTTCAGCGAAACCTCCCGCCGCGTGAACCCGTTGACGTCCGCGGAGCCGAGGACGCTGCTGAGCAGGTTGCGATGACTCAGCATGACCCCCTTGGCTGCACCGGTGCTGCCGGAGGTCAGGAGGATGATCGCGGTGTCGTCCGGCGCCGCGGGCGGGGAATCTCCGCGGCCGCTCTCCCCGATGCAGCGCTCGAGCTCGAGGAGCTCCCAGTCACACCCTGCTTCGGCACCGAGCCGGCGGAGCTCCTCGACGCTCCCGCCGTCGGTGAGGACGACCGGCCGGCTGGCGAGCTTCCAGGCGTGGGCGAGGAGCGACGCGGCGCGAGCCGGGCTCTCGCTGTCCGGCGCGAACGCCAGCGGCACGGCGACGAATCCGCCGTCCACGACGCCCCACAGGGCCGGCAGGAAGTCCTCGGTGCGGCCGAGCTGGAGGAGCACCTCGTCCCCCGGTCGCAGACCGGCGGCTCGAAGCCCTCGCCCGACCCTCCGGGACCGCTCCAGGAGCTCCGGGTACGTGATCGTCTCCGCGGTGCCGTCTCCGCGGGGGAACAGGATGCCGTGCTCCGGGGCATCCTCGGCCGCCCGATGCAGGGCGTCACCGATCAGACGCAGCCCGTCCCGCTCGAGGCCTTCACCTCCCTCCAGGACCGAGGGCGGCGCCGGCGCGCGCTCCGCGGCGGTCGAGACCGCTGCCCGGCCGGAGGAGCCCGGGCCGGCGCTCCCGGTCCGGTGCGCGTCCGCCGGGTCCGGAATCGTCCACCTCGGGAGGTCCCGCCTGCTCGGCTGGATCACGACCGCGGGAGGATCGGCGGCCGGAGGTCCGGTGACGTTGCCGGAGAGGGCGGCCAGGCAACCCTCCGCGACGACCCGGTCGAGCACGGGAACGGTCTCCAGGGCCGCCCGATCCAGCTCCCCTCGCCCGTCCACCGGCAGCGCCGAGACGCGGACGAGCGAGAGCGAACGGACCCACTTCGGCATCCGCGGGGCGACGGCGTCGTGGAGTGAGCCGAGATGACCCCCCGCGGAGGTCACGACGTACGCGACGGTGTGCTCGGTGCCGGCCGCCCGACGGTCGACCGCAGCGCAATCGAGCACCTGTGGGAACCGGAGCAGCTCGAGCTCCAGCTCCTCGCAACGACGGTCCTTCCTTCCTGTCGACTCCGGGGGGGAGGGCACCCAGGGGTCTAATTCGGGATCTTCGCCTTGCTCGTTCGCGTCCGTTCTGGAGAATTGATGGGCCAAGACAACCACACCTACCTACTGCATCGAATCCATAGAAATGAGTGAACTACCATAGTCGAAGATGAAATTACATGCAACCTCGCTTCATTCTTCAGTGACTATCAAGGCATACGCGTATCATCGGCCAAGGTTTCATCCTGGTGTCCGACCAGGCCGTGGACCGGCGGGGGACCGGCGAGCTAGGAGCCTGCGGGGCGCACCCAGACCCCGAGGCGCATGCGGGCCAGGCAGCCCCGGCCTCCGGGGCGCTCTTCCAGGGTGACGGTGCCGCCGTGGGCCTCGGCGATCTGGCGGGCGAGGACGAGGCCGATGCCGGTGCCCTCGGGCTTGGTGGTGTAGAAGGGGACGAACAGGTTCTCCGGGTTCGACAGGCCGGGGCCGGAGTCCTCCACCCAGAGCTCGAGGCCGCCGGACGCCGCGCGCCAGCCGATCCGGACCGAGCCGGCGCCGCCCGCCGAAGCCTCCAGCGCCGCCTCGGCGGCGTTCTGGATCAGGTTGATCAGCGCCTGCTCCACCTGATCCGGATCGGCCGGAACGCGGAGGTCCGGGCCGGGCGCCACCTCGACCGGCACCCGGCTCTCGAGGGCCGCCGCCCGGCGGACGATCGGGGCCACCTCGGTCTCCCGGATGGTCGGCGGAGGCAGGCGGGCCAGCCGCGAGTAGGCCGTCAGGAACCGCGAGAGCGCCTCGGAGCGCTGGGAGATCATCCGCAGCGCGCTCCGGGCGTCCTCGTCCCAGTCCTCCGGGCGCGGCTCCCGGTCGAGGAGATGGCCGAGGGTCTCGGCGGTCGACTTGATCGGGGCCAGCGAGTTGTTGAGCTCGTGGCCGAGCACCCGGATGAGCCGCTTCCACGCCTGGCGCTCCTCCTCGCGGAGCGGGCGGGAGAGGTCCGAGAGCACGATCAGGCGCACCGGCAGGCCGTCCTTGCGGAAGCCGCTGCGCCGCACGTCCCAGCGGGCCACCCGGCCCGGAAAGGCCCGATCCACCAGGCGGTTCCTCGGTCCGCGCAGGAACTCGGCCAGCCCCAGGTCGTCGGCGCCGCGCCCGAGCAGATCCTTGACGCCTGCGGCCAGCACCCGGGAGCCGGCCCGGTTGACCAGTTGCAGCCGGCGATCCTCCCCGAAGGCGAAGACCGCCACGTCGATCGCGTCGATCACCTTGCGCAGCAGGACCGTCGCCTCCATCGCCCCGAGCCGCTGCTCGCGCACGATCGCGCCGACGGCGTTGACCTCGCTCATCACCTCTTCCATCGGCCCGCCGCCGAAGGCGGTGCGCGCCCGCAGGGAGAAGTCCTCCTCCCGCAGCGCTTCCAGGAGGTTCGACAGGGTGTTGAGGGTGTAGGTCAGGCGGCGGTAGAGCAGCACCGGCAGGCCGATCGCCGCGGCCGCCAGCGCGACGGTCGCGGCCAGCGCCGGTGGGCCGGGATGGTGGACCCAGAGCAGGGTCGCCGCGGCGCCGGCCGCGGGCACGCCGGCGCCGAGGGCGAGGGCGAGGAGCCGCCGCTCGAACGACAGCCGCGCGACCCGCCGGGTGGACGAGAGCCGCGCGGCTCGCCGCGCGGCGGCGATCGCGCTCCTGCCGGGGGGGCGGGCGTCCTCGGCCATCCGCTCAGACCTCGACGTCGTACTTCTCCAGCCTGCGGTACAGGGCGCTGCGGGACAGCCCCAGGGACCTGGCCGCCTCCGTGACGTTGCCGGAGTGGCGCTCGAGAGCCTTCTGGATCATCACCCGCTCGGCCTCCTCCAGGGTCATGTCCTCGAGCCGCGGAGCGATCCCCGCGGAGGCGGCCTGCGACAGCCCCAGATCCGCCTCGGTGATCACCTCGCCCCGGGCCATCAGCACGCCGCGCTCGACGGCGTGGTCCAGCTCCCGGACGTTGCCCGGCCACGGGTAGGCGAGGAGCGCCTTCATGGCCGCCTCGTCGAAGCCGCCGACCTTTTTGCGGTAGCGCCGGGCGTGGCGGTCGAGGAAGCGGGCCGCGAGCGGCGGGATGTCCTCGCGACGGTCGCGGAGCGGCGGCAGGTGGATGGTCACCGTGTTGAGCCGAAACAGCAGGTCCTGCCGGAACCGCCCCGAGTCCACCTCCGCCTGGAGGTCGGCGTTGGTCGCCGAGAGGATCCGCACGTCCACCTTGCGGGTGCGCGACGAGCCCACCCGCTCGAGCTCCCGGGTCTCGACCACCCGCAGGAGCTTGGCCTGCTGCGCCGCGGTGACGTTGGCGATCTCGTCCAGGAAGAGGGTGCCCCGGTGCGCCAGCTCGAACCGTCCCACCCGCTCCTCCTTGGCGTCGGTGAAGGCGCCCCGCACGTGACCGAAGAGCTCGCTCTCGAAGACCGTGTCGGACAGGGCACCGGTGTTGACCGTCACCAGGGACTCGCCGGCGCGGGGCGAGAGCTCGTGGATCACGCGGCCCAGCAGGCTCTTGCCCGTGCCGTGCTCGCCGGTGATCAGGA
>JASFUJ010000490.1:0-3786 GCA_050050355.1 Acidobacteriota bacterium | reverse complement strand
GGCGCCCCCGGAGGCGCAATCCGACGGCGATGTTGAGCGACGGGGTCCCGGGGTCGAACCGGTCCAGGAACCAGAGCCGTTCCTGGGCCGGGGAGAGGGGCCGCTCCCGCGGGTCCGGGCGCGGAGGGATGCGCTCTCCGGGACGCTCCCCGTCCAGCTCGGCCGCCAGCCCGGCGACCGTCGGCCGGGCGAAGAGCGTCCGCACCGGCACCTCCACCCCGAGCTCCTCCCGGATGCGGGACACCACCTGCGTGGCGAGCAGGGAATGGCCCCCCAGGTCGAAGAAGCTCTCCGCCACCCCCACCCGCTCCACCTCCAGCACCTCCGCCCAGATCCGCGCCAGGTCCCGCTCCAGCGGGGTCCGGGCGGGGTCGGCCGGACGCCCGCGGCGGTCTCCGCCGGCGGCGTCCGCGGCGGACGGCGCGGGGAGGGCCCCGCGATCCACCTTGCCGCTCGCGGTCAGGGGGAGCCGGTCCAGGAGCACGAAGCGGACCGGCACCATGAACTCGGGCAAGGTGGCCAGCAGAGCCTCGCGCAGTGCCGAGTCCGCGGGCGGATCTCCGTCCGGCACCACGTGGGCCACCAGACCCCCGCCACCCGGCAGATCGTCCCGCGCCGTCACCACCGCCCGGGCCACGGGGGCGAGCGACTCGAGGGCCGCCTCCACCTCGCCGGGCTCGATCCGGAACCCGCGCACCTTCACCTGGTGGTCGATGCGGCCCAGGGATTCCAGCTCGCCGGACGGCAGCCAGCGGGCCAGGTCGCCGCTCCGGTAGAGGCGGCCGGAGCCGGGGACGGTGGACGGATCGGCGAACGGGTCCGGAACGAAACGCTCCGCGGTCAGCGCGGGCCGGCCCAGGTAGCCCCGCGCCAGCCCGGCGCCACCCACCAGCAGCTCACCGGCCACGCCGATGGGCGCGAGCACCGGTCCCGGCCCGGCCACGTAGGTGACCAGGTCGGGCAACGGCCGGCCGATCGGGCTCCGCCACGGGCGCTCCAGGTCGTCCGGCGTCAGCTCCCGGAACGTCGTGTGCACCGTGGTCTCGGTGATGCCGTAGAGGTTCGCCGCCCGGAGCCGGCCCGGCTCGGGGGAGCGCTCCAGCCACCCCGCCAGGGCGCCCGGCTCCAGCCGCTCGCCGCCGAAGACCAGCCAGCGCACGGCGGGGAGCGCCTCCGGTCCGCGCCGTGCGCCACCGCGGCCGACCGCGTCGCCGAGGGCCCGGAACGCCGACGGCGTCTGGCTGAGGATCGTCACCCGCCGCGCCGCCAGCAGCTCCAGGAAGGCGCCGGCCGAACGGCTCTGCCAGTACGGCACCACCTCGAGCCGGCCGCCGTGGGCGAGCGCCCCCCAGAGCTCCCAGACGGAGAAGTCGAACGCGGGCGAGTGGAACAGGCTCCAGGCGTCGTCCGGGCCGGGAGCGAACGCCTCCCCGGTGGCCCGGAACAGCCGGGCCACGGCGCCGTGCTCCACCTGCACGCCCTTGGGCCGGCCGGTGGAGCCGGAGGTGTAGATGACGTAGGCGAGCGCACCGGGATCCGGCGGGGGGAGGGGCTCCGGGAACCGGTCCCCGGCGGGCTCCCGGATCGCCACCCGGGTCCGGCCGGGCGTCGGTGGCAGCGCTCCACCACCGGCGAGGCCGGCACCGGCGACCACCGCGTCGACTCCCGCGTCGTCCAGCACGAAGCCGAGCCGCTCCGCCGGATAGCGGGGGTCGAGGGGAACGTAGGCGGCCCCGGCCGCGAGGACGCCGAGCACCCCCTCCACCAGCTCCACCGACCGGTCGGCCAGGAGGCCCACCCGCCGCTCGCCGAGGGCTCCCCGGTGCGCGCCGCGGGCCGGAGTGTCAGTCAGGCTCCGGATCAGCCTCCGCGCCAGACCGTCGGCCCGCCGCCGGAGCTCGCCGTAGGTCACCGCCTCGGCCCCACAGACCACCGCCACCGCGTCGGGACGCTCGGCGGCCCGGGCGGCGAACCGCTCGGGGAGCGTGGGCGCCGCCGGGAACCGCCGCAGCGGGCCGGCCCACTCGGCGCACACCTGCCGGTGCTCGGCGCCGGACAGGAACGGGAGCTCGTCGATCCGCGCCTCGGGGCGGCGGGCCACTCCCTCCAGGAGTCGCACCAGGTGGTCCGCCAGGCGCGCGGCGGTGGTGCGGTCGAACAGGTCGGCGCTGTATTCGAGGGCGCCTTCGACCGGAGCATCCAGTTCGCCGCGGGCGCTCGGCCGGCCGCGGGCGCTCGGCCCGCCGGTCGCCCCGTCCGTGAGCTCCAGCAGCAGGTCGAATTTCGCCGTCTCCGCGGTCACCGGCAGCGGCTCCACCACCAGCCCCTCCAGGTCGATCCGCGGCAGGGCGACGGTGTGGAGGGCGAGCATGACCTGCACCAGTGGAGCGTGGCTCAGACCCCGGTCGGGAGCCACCGCCTCCACCACCCGCTCGAAGGGAACCCACTGGTGAGCGAACGCCTCCAGGGCGTCGGCGCGCACCCGGCCGAGGAGCTCGTCGAAGCGCGGGGCGCCGGGGAGGGTGGTCCGAACGGCCACCGTGTCGACGAAAAAGCCGATCAACCCTTCGGTCTCCCGGTGGGTGCGGTTGGCCACCGGGGAGCCCAGCACCAGGTCGTCTCCGGCCCCGTGCCGGCGGAGCCAGGCGTGCAGGGCGGCCAGCAGCACCATGAACAGGCTCGCTCCCTGCTCCCGGCCGAGCCGCCGCAGCCCTTCCGCCAGCGGTGCGGCCAGGGTCAACGGAACCCGGCCGCCCCGGTCCGTCCGCGCGGCCGGTCGCGGCCGGTCGGTTGGCAGGGAGACCGCCGCGGGGGCTCCGGCCAGGCGGTCGCGCCGGCGTTCGACGGCATCGGCGAAGGCCGGCGACCCGATCCACTCCCGCTGCCAGGCGGCCCAGTCGGCGTACTGGATCGGCAACGGGGGCAGCGGGGACGGAGTGCGGGGCGCTGCCGGCGACCCGGCGGCGCTCCCGTAGAGGGCGACCAGATCGCCGATCAGCACCGCCAGGGACCACTCGTCGGAGATCGCGTGGTGGAGGGTCAGCAGCAGGCGGTGCTCGCCCGCATCCGGTGGACCGGCCAGGCGGAGCAGCACGGCCCGCATCAGCGGCCCGCGGGCCAGATCGAACGGCCGGGCGCTCTCCCGCACGGTCCAGCGCTCGGCCTCGGCCCGTCCGCGCGCTTCCGGCAGGGCCGTCAGATCGACCCGGGGAATCCCGGCGGAGCCGACCGGCCGGGCCGACCGGTCGGGGGCCGGAGCGATCCGCTGCATCGGCCGGCCGGCCACCTCGGCGAAGGTGGTGCGCAGGGTCTCGTGACGGGCGGCGAGGGCGCTCAGCGCCGAGTCCAGGGCCGGGGGATCGAGAGTGCCGACGACACGGACCGCCAGCGGCAGATTGTAGGCCGCGCTGGACGGGTCGAGGCGGTCGAGGAACCAGAGCCGCTCCTGACCGGCCGAGGCCGGCGAGAGGACCTCCGAGCCCAGCTCGGAGTCGGTCCCGGCGCCGGACCGGCGCCGGCGGCGGAGCGGCGGCAGGTCCGGTGCGCCGGACGCCCTCCCACCGGCGGCCAGCCCCCGCTCGGTCAGACCTCGCTCCACCTCCCGCGCCAGCTCGGCGACGGTGGGCCGCTCGAAGAGCGCGCCCAGGGGCAGGTCCACTCCGAAGAGGTCCCGGATCCTGGAGACCAGCCGCATGGCCAGCAGCGAGTGCCCCCCCAGGTCGAAGAAGCGATCGTCGCGACCGACCCGCTCCGCGCCGAGCACCTCGGACCACAGCCCGGCGAGCT
>JASFUJ010000489.1:0-3790 GCA_050050355.1 Acidobacteriota bacterium | reverse complement strand
GTCCGCCACCCCGCGAAGCTCCGAAGCCTCCGAGAACGCCGCCGGGCCGGGCAACGAGAAGGAGCGGACCGAGCGACCCGCGATCAGGCGATCGAGGCGCACCGGCGCCGACAGCTCCACCCGCGGCACGCCGTCGACGTCGCCCTGCCGCCAGCGGGGGGTCCCCAGGACGGTGCCGCCGACCACGTTGCCCAGCAGCACCGTGGCCAGCTCCGCGAGCCGCTCCTGAGCCTCCGAGGCCGTGCCGCCGATCAAGCGCCAGCCGCCGTACCCGCTCAACCGGAGCGATGCCGCACCGGCCGCGTCCCCGTCCTCGCCGACGGTCAACCGGACCTCCAGCTCCCGGATCTCCCGGTCCGGGAGCGCCGGAATCTCCGCCAGGCCGGAGGAGTCTCCGCGCACCACCAGGGCGTGCTGGCCCTGGAGCGCCGGGTGGACCCAGGTCAACCCGCCCCGGTCCTGGGTCGGATCGAGGAACAGGTAGCCGCCGCCGGCGACGTCGCCCGGACCCACCGGAAGGGCTTCCTCCGGCGCGGCGACGATCAGGTGATTGAACTGGTCCGCGCCCGGGAACCGGGAGTCGATCCGCCGGTGCTCGTCCAGGCGGACCAGCGCCGGGTGGGCCTCCACGCCGGCCTGCGCCAGCAGGTCGATCAGCAGCAGCGCCTTGTCCTTGCAGTCCCCCCAGCGACGCTCCAGGACCTCCCCGGGCGGCGACGGGCGGTAGCCGCCCACGCCCACCTCGACCGCCACGTACCGCACCCGCTCCCGGACGAGCTCGAGGAGGATCGCCGTGCGCTCTCGCGGGTCGTCCACGCCGGCGACCGCCTCCCGCGCCAGGGCGCGGATCTCCTCGTCGCCCCGCGGTACGTCGCGGATCAGCCCCTCGTACCACCGGCCCACGTCGGTCCAGGTGCGCACCGGCCCCCAGGCGTAGCGCAGCACCGTCTCCCGCTCCCCCGTGGCCAGCTCCTCCAGGTCCCGGCCGCTCACCGTCAGACCGGACGCCGTCTCCTCGACCTCCAGCCCCGCGTCCGCATCCGGGCCGGCGCGGGGGCCGTCCAGCCGCCAGCGGAACCCGTCGCCGGCCTCCCCGTCCGGAGGAAGCTCGATCGCCACCGACAGGCGGTCGACGGGGGCGCCGTCGGTCAGCCGGATCGAGCCGCTCTCGAACCAGGGCTCTTCGCGCACCTCGTAGGCGATCGCCAGCTCCGAGCCGGCGGGCAACGGTGGGAAGCGCAGCAGGCGCAGCCCGGTGGAGCTGTGGAGCACGCCGCCGCCGGCGGCCCCCTCCACGGTCTCCACGTCGTCCTCGCCGAGGATCACCCGCGAGCCGTCCGGCCGCAGGGCCCATCCGGAGGCCGCGACCAGAGTGCGGTTGGCGTCGAGGACGATCGGATAGGGGGACCAGAGGTCCAGGTCCCCGGCCTCGTCCAGCCGGACCCGGAGCGCCAGCCGCTCGGTCACGCCGCCGTCGGCGCCGATCGTCAGCCGCACGTCGCGGGAGATCACCTCGGCCGCCGGAGCCGGTGCCGCCGGGATCGCGGCGAGGGCCAGCGCGAGGACCGGAGCGAGCACGCCCGGCCCGGCGATCGACCTACTGCTCGACCAGAACCAGCTCGAGGTCATCCCCGGACTCCGTCCTCGCATAGAGATCCCGCAGCGTCGTGTAGGCGTGCCCGCCGGCGAAGCTCCGCTCGACCGTGTCGAACCGGCGGCGGAAGCGCAGCCGCCGCGCCTCCTCGTCCAGCTCGACCTCGGTGGCGAACGTGCCGGCGGCGTTGGTGAAGCTCTCGGTCTCGGGGAGCACCTCCACCCGCCAGCCCTCCGGCCAGCGCACGGTGAGATCCACCCGGTCCCGGTCGGCGAAGGAGAGAACGACGGGAGTCAGGCGGCTCGCCGGCTCCTGGGTGAAGCGCTGGGCGATCGGGCCGAGCGGACGGCTGGGGAGCAGGACCACCTGATCTCCCAGGACCTCCTCCGGCAGTTGCTGCAGCAGCCACGTGACCTCGAGCCGGGGAGCGTCGCGGTCCTCCTCGCCGACCCGCACCTCCGAGACCTCGTAGCCGGGGAAGCGCGCCCGCAGATCCTCTTCGAGGGCCTGCTGCAGGCCGTCGGACGTCGTCTCGGTCCGGAACAGCCGGCCGGCGTGGTGACCTCCGAGGACCAGCACGCCGGAGCCGGCCAGGCGCCCGCCGTCCTCGACCCGCAGCTCCACCGTGGCGTGGCGGAGGTTGTCCTCGTACGGCAGCGCCGGCAGCTCGACGACCTCCGGCTTGCGCTTGTCGTAGACCACCCCCGGCATCCCTTCGAGGCCCGGCTCCAGGTACCCGAAGCCGGCTCCCGGCTCGGCCGGATCGAGGAAGACCTCCCGCCCGCCGACCTCGACGCGGACCAGGATCTTCTCGAACCAGTTGGGGTTGGCGATGGAGGGGTCGATCATCCCGTAGTCCCGGTGGGCGGCCCAGACCATCTCGGCGTCGAATCCGGCGGCGTCGAGCATCTCCCGCAGCATGAGGCCCTTGCCGGCGGTGTCGGCCCGCTTTTCCCGCAGCATCTCGTCGAGGGCCTCGCCGAGCCGCGGGAAGACCCCCGGGAGGGCGACCGTGCCGATCTCGTCCCGGACGAAGCGGTAGATGGCGCGGGCCCGCTCCTCCCGGGAGCCCCCCGCCTCCTCGGCGAGCTGCTTGGCCCGGCGGCGGGTCCGGCCGTCGCGCCGGCGCACCTCGGAGTAGCTGTAGTCCAGCAGATCACACGCCGAGCGCCAGGTCTCGAACAGCAGCAGCCGCTGGCCGCTCAGCACCATCGCCGTCGGCAGCAGCAGGAAGCTGCTGGAGAGATCCTCGAACGGCGGGCTCAGGACCTCGTCCGGAACCGGCGGCATGTCGTCCATCCAGACGCGGATCTGCTGGCCCCGGGACATGGGCTGGCGCTCGCTCTGGAAGCGCTTGCCGAAGGTGGTCTTGCCCCAGGGGACCGCGGCCACGTTGTCGGGGATGGTGTAGACGATCTCCGCGTGCAGCGTGGGGATCTCCGACTGGAAGTAGAACGGGTCGAACGAGCTGTAGGACTCGTAGCGCAGCTCGTAGTGATAGTCGATGATCGCCCCCGGCTCGAGCGCCGGGAAGGTCGCGGTGGTCAGGGACCAGCGCTTACGCCCGGAGACCGTCTGCTCGAACAGGGCGTCCTCGGGCAGCTCGACCGTCCGCCCGTCGGGCAGCACGGTCCGGCCTTCGAACGAGATCAGGCGGACGAAATCGTTGTGAGCCACCTGGACCTCGCCGAAGTCGGTCCCCTCCCGGGTGAGCAGCTTCACCCGCCCGTCCACCACCAGGCTCGAATAGGCCTCGCTGCCGAGCGCCCCCATCATCGTGAAATGGGCGTTGCGGTACAGGACCACCGCCGGCGCTTCCGGATAGCCGGGGACGGCGGCAAGGTTCTCGTGGTGCTCGGAGATCGCCGGAAAGTCGGCAGCGGAGGCCGGCGCGGCGCAAAGCGGCACGCCGAGCAGGACCAGACCGAGGGCGAACGGACGGATTCTCAAGAGCATTCTTCCTCCTTCACCCCCATGTGCCCCGACCGTCGGGAAGATTTCAAGCGCTTCCGAAAACCACGGATCCCACGCAAAAGGCCGCCCCCGCCGAGCGGGAACGGCCTGGATACACGGGGTCCGCTTCAGGCCCTCACCCCGACCCTCTCCCTGGCAGGGAGAGGGAGACGTTCCGAGGAGCGGCGAGCGAAGCGGGAGCGCTCACCCAGCGAAGCGCCAGCGAGCCCCACCAGCGCGAGC
>JASFUJ010000488.1:0-3805 GCA_050050355.1 Acidobacteriota bacterium | reverse complement strand
GCCCCGCCGGTGGGAAGATCGAGCCGCCCCGGCAGGCCGTTCGTCGACCGCTCGATGCAGGTGCCGGAGCCGGTGCGCACCTCCGTCACCGGGATCCTGAAGGCCAGGCCCTCCGGCAGCGCGATCCGCGTCAGCAGCGGCACCGTCACGGCGCCGGTGTTGCCCGACGACAGCGGCCGGTTGCACGCCCGGTGAAGAGCCTTCGAGGAGTAGCCGAAGTCGTAGGTCGCGGTGGCGCCACCGAAGGCTTCCAGCTCCACCGACGAGACCACGGCGCCGTAGTACGGGGCCGGCTCGAAGCGCACCCGGTGCACCCGGCCGTGCGCGTCCTCGATCCGCCAGTCGTCGATCCCCGGGTGGTCCGGGGACGGATCGTAGTCGATCTCCACGTCGTGCCCGAACGGGTCCTCGATCCGCGTCAGCCGGCCGGAGGCGTCGAAGCTGCGTACCGTCCCGTCCGGTAGCTCGAGCGTCCGGCCGTCGAGATCCGAGCGCAGGTACGTGCCGTCCTGGGTGAACCGGACGCCGGTGAAGCTCTGCTGGCCCGGGTGGAGGATCTCATCGTGGAGTCCGTGACTCGACTGGTCCGAGCCCGCGTAGGCCGGAAGCTCGCTCGGGTTGGCCACGTCGTCCGCCCGGAGCATCCGCCCGAACCCCAGCTCCCAGCCCAGGCCGGCGTTCGAGCGCAGGCGCGGGAGTGCTTGCAGGTAGCAGGTCGAGGTGTCCGGGTGGTCCGGGCAGATCTCCTCCCACTCCCAGACGTTGCCGGTGTAGGTCAGAAGAAGCTGGTAGGAGAGCTCCGGGCCCACCGGGTAGCTCGGGCCGATGGGGATCGTCAGGGTCAAGTTGCCGTTGAACAGGTTGACGTGCTCGAGATCCCCCAGCTCGAACGTGTTGCGCGGCTCGAACCCCCGGGCGTGGTTCGGGGGCTGGGCGTGCAGGGGGGTGGCGGCGAGGATCAGGGCGGGGGCGGCGACGGTGAGCAGGGCCACGCAGGCGGCCCGGATCTCCGGATGCCGGTCGGCGCGTATCGTGAGTTTCGTGAACACGACGACGCAACGGTATCGGCCGACGCGGCGGCGTGCAAGACGAGAGGGTGGGGGCTTCGGCCCATCCGCCGTTGGTCGCTTGCCGTTGGGGTCGATCTCGCAGCCGAGTTGGGGCGTCGCTGGGGCGTCACCGTGGGCGAGCCGCTCCGGGCCACCGCCAGCATGCCGGCGGCGGGCACCCCCTACCCTCCATCGTGTCCCAAAAGGGCGGTTCCGAGTCCACGGACGCTCGATTTCGGCCTTCAGAACGAGGCAATTCGCCCGTGCCGGGAGCCGGATCCGGCCGTCGGGAGGCCCGAACCCGGCCACCGGACGACCTCAATTCCAACGGCCCGCGCCCGGAATCCGCCTGGCCCCTGGTCCGGAATCGACCGCGCAGGAGGTACCAGCGCCCGAGGACCAGGCAAGCCCGTCGGCAGTGTCTGCCCGCCCCGTCCGCGACGGCGCCAGTCGAACCGGACCACCTCCCAACTCCCTGACCCTCCCCGTGCTTCCCGTGGTTCCTGGAGGTTGGGCCGTGAGACCGGTGGGTACGGCAACAAGTGGTGACCTGCGGAGGGGCGCGGGGAGTTCCTCGCCGGTCGCAGTTCGCCGCCGAGGAAGCTCCCCGCGTGCCCTCCCGGCGACCGGCGCTGCGGAGCCATCCACCCGGCCGCCTGCGAACCTCCCCCGGAGCCATCCACCCACCCGGCCCCTGTTGCCGCGCCGGAGGCGATACGCTACCCTCCGGCCGGCGGGTCCGCGGGGAGCCCCCCCGCTTCGAGACGACGCCGAGCCGGCGTGGAGACGACGCCGAGAGGCCCCCGAAAGCTCTCCCAGGAGATTCCCATGCGCGTTCTGGTCACCGGACACCGCGGCTACATCGGAGCCGTGCTCACCCCGATGCTGCTCGAGGCGGGCCACGAGGTGGTGGGGCTCGACCCCGACCTCTTCACCGGCTGCGACTTCGGCCCCCCGCTG
The DNA here is from genome assembly GCA_050050355.1 of Acidobacteriota bacterium. GTDB lineage: Bacteria > Acidobacteriota > Thermoanaerobaculia > Multivoradales > DATKCC01 > JASFUJ01. Next base: position 1,796 of record JASFUJ010000488.1, on the reverse strand, counting down.
GCCTTCGACGCCGGGCCGGGCCGGCTGGAGGAGCTGCGCAAGGACCTGCGGGAGGTGGAGGCCGGCGACCTCGAGGGCATCGAGGCGGTGATCCACCTGGCCGGCCTGTCCAACGACCCCCTGGGCGACCTGGATCCGGAGCTGACCTACGAGATCAACGAGCGGGCTTCGGTCGAGCTGGCACGCCTCGCCCGCCGGGCGGGCGTGGAGCGCTTCCTGTTCTCCTCGTCGTGCAGCACCTACGGCGCGGCCGGTGACGACCTGCTGGACGAGACCGCCCCGTTCAACCCGGTCACCCCCTATGGCCGCTCCAAGGTGCGGGTCGAAGAGGCCCTCTCCGGGCTCGCCGGCCCCGACTTCAGCCCGGCCTCCCTGCGCAACGCCACCGCCTGCGGCGTCTCGCCGCGGCTGCGGCTCGACCTGGTGCTCAACAACCTGGTGGGCTGGGCCCACACCACGGGCAAGGTCCGGCTGCTGTCGGACGGCTCCCCCTGGCGGCCGCTGGTCCACATCGAGGACATCTCCCTCGCCTTCCTGGCCTGCCTGGACGCCCCCCGCGAGGCGATCCACGACCAGGCGTTCAACGTGGGCCGGAGCGACGAGAACTTCCGCATCCGGGAGCTGGCCGAGATCGTCGCCGAGACCGTGCCGGGGTGCGCGGTGGAGATCGCCGAGGACGCCGGCCCCGACAAGCGGACCTACCGGGTCGACTTCGGCAAGATCGAGCGCACCCTCGACGGCTTCCGGCCCCGCTGGACCGTCCGCCGGGCGGCCCGGGAGCTGGCCGACGCCTACCGGGAGATCGGCCTGACCCGGGAGGACTTCGACGGCCCGTCCTTCAAGCGCCTGGCCCACATCCAGCGGCTCCTGGCCGCCGACCGGATCTCGCGCGACCTGCGCTGGCGCGCCGCGGCGCCGGCCTCGTCCTGACCCCGATCCTGACTCGACCGTGATCGGCCCTCTGCGCACCCTCTACCGGACGCTCCACCGGACGGCCCTCGGCGCCGCCGCCCGGCTCGGCCTCAACGTGGCCCGGACCGCCGACTACTACTCGCCGCTGCCGGTCCGCGCGGAGCTGGAGCGCACCCGGGCGCGCTGGGATCGGCCGAGCGCCATGGCCGGGGTGGAGTGGGACACGGCGGCCATGAAGGGCCACCTGACCCGCCTGGTGGAGATCTACGGCGGCGAGCTGGCCGAGCTGCCGGCGTACGACGAGGCCAAGGGGCTGGGCTACGGGCCCGGGTTCACCCTGATGGACGCCCTGGTGGTCTACCTGGTGCTCCGGGACCTGAAGCCCCGGCGGGTGATGGAGGTGGGCTCCGGGCTCTCCACCTTCTACATGGCCCGGGCCGTGGAGCGGACCCGCCGGGAGGGCGGCCCGGAGGGGCGGATCACCTGCATCGACCCGTACTCCGGCGACCGGGTCCGGGGGCTGCCCGGGGTGGAGGTGCTCCGCCGGCCGGTCCAGGACGTGGCGCCCGACGAGTTCCGGGAGCTGGGGGACGGCGACCTGCTGTTCATCGACTCGACCCACGTGGTCAAGATCGACGGGGACGTGCCCCACCTGTACCTCGAGGTCCTGCCGCGGCTGCGCCCCGGGGTGACGGTGCACAGCCACGACGTCCACTTCCCCTACAACGTGCCCCATCCGGCCGAGGAGTACATCGTCCGGGCCAAGTGGCCCAAGGTCTGGACCGAGGCCATGCTGCTGCAGGCGTTCCTGGCCTTCAACCGGGAGTTCGAGATCGTCCTGTCGGCGGGGATCCTGCGCCACGAGGACGAGCCGTTCCTGGAGC
>JASFUJ010000487.1:0-3813 GCA_050050355.1 Acidobacteriota bacterium | reverse complement strand
CCAGACGCCGGCGAACGGCCGCAGGTCGAAGTCCCGGACGGTGGTCTGGGAGTCCGTGGCCACCACGCCCTCGGCGGTGGCCGACTGGTAGCCGGTGGCCACCACGGTGACGTCGTAGGTGCCGGCCGGCAGGCGCATGGTGTAGACGCCGTTGGCGTCCGTCGTGGCCTCGAAGTCCCCGGCGGTGACCGTGGCCGCCAGCGGCGCCGCGGTCCCGGCATCGAGCACGGTGCCCTGGAGAGTCGGTGCCGTCACCGGGTCGATCACGTGGAGGAAGACGGCGCTCACCGCACCCCAGTTGCCGGCGACGTCCTGGCCGCGGACGAACAGCGTGTACCGCCCGGGGGCGAAGCCGGTGGTGTCGAGCGTCGCCTCGACCCCCTCGACCGTGGCGTCGAACAGCCCGTCGGAGGCGCTCATGGCCTGCGGCGTGGCGCCGGCCTCCCAGGGCGGGAGGTCGACGGACAGCTCGGCCGCGGCGATGTTCTGTGAGGGCTCGATGCCGTCCAGGGTGCTGTAGCGGGTGTCGTCCAGGAGGGCGGTCACGGGCACCTGGTCGCCGGGGGCGACGGCCGTCGGTGGCACCGCCACGTCCAGGGCGTCCGGGCCGGCGGGGGTCATGTACGGCGTCCGCGCCACCTTGGCGGCGTAGAACAGGGACGCCAGGTTCTGCTCCAGAATGTTGAAGGCGAAGTAGTTGCAGCTCTCGAAGAACTCCGTGCCCAGCTCGTAGACGAACGCCGCCACGCCCAGGGTGCCGTAGTAGAAGTCCTTCGACGAGCCGTCGGTGACGTAGAGGTCGGTCCCCTGGCCGGGATCGTGTCCGTTGAACCAGGCGAGCTTTCGGCCGAGGGTGGCGAGCTGGGTCGAGTTGGGAGCCGGGTCGTAGTCGAAGCCCCAGGACCAGAGCAGGAGCTGGCCGTGGGCGTGGACGTCGATGGCCACGCCGGTGGCGTCGCTCGGCGCCGGGGTCACCAGGTCGTCCGGCCGCTGGTCGGGGAAGATCGAGGCGATGTACCCCTGGAGCGCCTGGATCTCCGGCTCCGAGGCCGGAGCCGGCCCGCGGTAGGTGGTCGAGCACTCGAAGCCGCTCGAGCCGCCGCAGCAGCCCCACTGGAAGTCGAAGTTGCGGTTGAGGTCGGCGCCCCGGGAGCTGGTGTTGGAGCAGTAGTCGTTGTTGGTGTTCTTGCGCCAGGAAAGCCCGGTCTCGGCCATCTTGCGGCCGTCGGGATTGGTGTGGAGCAGCATGTGGACCTCGTGGTGGTCCAGCAGCCAGGTGACGTCCGGGTCCACGTCGTAGTCGTCCACAAGGAGCTCGGCGAAGCGGGTGCAGAGCTCGGCGGTGGCGTACTCCCGGGCGTGGATGGCGCAGCTCAAGAAAAGGGCCGGCTTGGGGCCGGGCACCGCCGACTGCGTCAACCGCAGGACCTTCATGTCGTAGCCGGCGGTCGGGCTCTGGGTCTTCTCCCAGGAGTCCCCCACGTCGGTCCAGGTGGCGAGGTCCGGGTGGGCGGTGGCGAGCGCCTCCGCGGAGGCGAAGGTCTCCTCCACGGTGCGGTAGCAGGGGAAGCCGGGGATGCCCGAGGTCTGGGCACGCTCTTCCAGGCGCGGCCCGGGTTCGACCCGTGCCCGCCCCAGGACGTCCTGGAGCCGGACCGTGCGCCTCGGGTCCACCTCCACCGCGAAGCCGTCGGACACCAGCCGGTCCACGTCCCCCCGGTCCACCTGGACCAGGATGAAGCCCTTCTCCGGGTGGACCGACCAGACGTCGAACCACTGGGCCAGGTCGCGGATGACCTCGCGATCCACGGTCCGGACGCGGACGACCCACGGACCGTCGCCGTCGAGCCCGACCGGGTCCGGCCCCGGATCGCCCTGCCCGGCCGCCGCCGGTGCCAGCGCCAGCAGGGCGACCAGACAGGCGATGAGGGGGGTACCGAGCCACTCGATCCCACGCATGACCTTCTCCTTTCGGTTGACGGGGAGGATGTAGGAAGCCCCGAGGGCCGGGGCCGAAGGAAACGGGGCGGATCGAGTGGAAAGGAGTCGCTCAGAGGAGACGCAAATTCCGATGGCAAGAGCTTAAGCGCCCTCCGAACGCCCGTCCATCCCCCGAACCGATGATTCGAGCTCCACGAACCGATGATGCCCGGACGAGGGCCGCGAGGCTCGGCAGCATGCTCGGTGGGCTCAACGGATGCCGAGACCCCGTGAGGTGCGCCACGGGATCTCCGGAGAATCGTTCTCGTGAGGAGTCCTGTACCCTGAAGCCCATGACACCGGATCGGTTGCTGGAGACCTTCCTGGTGGTGGACGATCTCACCGCCGCCCGAGCCTTCTACGAGGGAGCCATGGGCCTCGAGCCGTTCGGCGAGCCCGACGACCGCGGGTGCCTCTTCCGCCTGCCGGGCGACCAGCTCCTGGGGCTGGTGGACCGGACCGCCGCCCGGCGGTCCAACCGGACGCCCGGCGGGACCGTCCCGGCGTGCATTCCGGAAGGTGCCCGCTCCCACGGACCCTCGGCCCACCTGGCGTTCGCCGTCTCCGACCTGGCCCCCTGGCGTGAGCGCCTGACCCGGCGGGGCGTGGAGCTCCTGGAGGAGATCGAGTGGGAGCGGGGAGGGCGAAGCCTCTACTTCCGCGATCCCGACGGCAACCTGCTGGAGCTGGCCACGCCGGGGGTGTGGGAGATCTACTGAGCGCCCGGCTTTCCGGTCTTCACCCCGTCTCGATTCCCAGCGCCTCGATCCGCCGGTAGAGGGTCGAGCGGCCGATGTCCAGGGCCCGGGCGACGGCGGAGAGGTTGCCGCCGTGCTCGGCGATGACCTGCTCGATCTCCAGGCGCTCCCAGCGCTCCATCCGCTCCGTCAGGGAGCCCCCGGAGCCGCCGGCCCCTCCCCGGGCGCCGGCCCCCGGGCCGTCGATCTCGGTCCGCAGGTGGGAGCTCTCCAGGAGCTCGCCCTCGCCCACGAACAGGACGGCCCGGGCCATCTCCCGCTCGAGCTGGCGGATGTTGCCCGGCCAGGAGGCGGCCCGGAGGCGCTCCATGGCCCCCCGGGAGATGCCCGCCACCCGCAGGCCCAGCTTCCGGGCCTCCCGCTGGAGGAAGAAGGCGGCCAGGTTCGGGACGTCGCCCCGGCGCTCCCGGAGCGGCGGCAGCTCGACCCGCCAGTCGGCGATCCGGTGGTAGAGGTCCCCGCGGAACCGGCCGTCGGCCATCGCCCGGTCCACGTCCTGGTTGGTGGCGGCCAGGACCCGGACCCTGGCCGAGCGGGGCTCCTGCCCGCCGACCCGGTAGACCTCCCCCTCCTGGAGCACCCGCAGGATCTTCGCCTGGGTCTCCGGGGCCATGTCGGCGATCTCGTCCAGGAAGAGGGTGCCGCCGTCCGCCAGCTCGAACTTCCCCGGCCGCGAACGGACGCCGGTGGCCACGCCCTGCTCGATGCCGAAGAGCTCGGCCTCCAGCAGATCCCGGGGCAGGGCGGCGCAGTTGATGGCCACGAAGGGCTCGTCGCGACGGGGCGACGCCCGGTGGATGTAGCGGGCGAGCACCTCCTTGCCGGTCCCGGACTCCCCGGTGATCAGGACGCCGACCTCGCCCCGGGCCACGCGGGCCGCGTTCGCGTAGATCGTCCGGACCCGGGCGACGACCGTGGGAGGCTTGGGCGGCTCCGGAGGTTCCGGCGGCCCTGACAGTCGATCCCGCTCCGCCCGGGAACGGACCGGCTCGCGATGAGCCACCAGCGCCAGCAGGCGGGCGGCCGCCTCCACCAGCACCCGGTAGGCCGCCGCCTGGGACGCGGACAGGAGCTC
>JASFUJ010000486.1:0-3814 GCA_050050355.1 Acidobacteriota bacterium | reverse complement strand
GGACCAGGCCGAAGGCTCCGGCGAGCAGGGTGGCGACGAGGGCCACGATCGTGACCCGGCGGGGAGTGAGCTGGCCTTTCACGGGTGCCTCCTGGGTTCGGTTCGAGCTCGTGACGTCGTTCCAGTCTACCGGTCGTCGTCGGGGGCGGTCCGACCCTCCCGCTCCCGGGCCGCCGGCCGGTCGCTCGCCGCACCCGCCGCCGGCGAGTCGGGAGCCTCCACCGCCATCACCGCGACGCCGGAGCGGTAGACCAGGGCGCCGCCGCGGTCGGCGGTGCCGAACAGGAGCACACCCGCGGCCAGGGCTGCGACGAGGACGACCACCCGGAGCGCGGGCAGTCCGAGCCCACCGCCCTCGTGTCGGCGAAGCTGCCACCAGGCGAGGACGATCCGCGCCAGCGCCACCGCGACGGCCGCGTACAGGAACCACTCCGCCCACTCCTCGTGCTCGTGGATCCGCGCGCGGACGTCGTCCGGCAGCCCGGTCAGGGCGTCGCCGGCCCGCTCCCCCGCCCAGACGGCGGCGGCCGCGGCGACGGCTGCGAGGGCGAAAAGCCAGGCCGTCACCCGGTCGAGGCCGGTCCGCCGGCCGACCAGGACCACCAGGTCGAAGGCGATCGCCAGCGGGAACAGGGCGATCGGAAAGTGGACCATCGCCGGGTGCAGATTCGGGAGGGAGGTGCGGTTGAGGATCGTGTCGACCAGGCTCAGCATGGCGCCCGGATCTTATCGCCGTGGACCGTGGAAGGGGAAAAGCACCGACGGGGAAACGCACCTCTGGCATGCAGGCTGCACGTCCGAGGGACCGGGAGGAGCTCATGGAGATCATCCGCGCGCTCGTCGACATCCTGCACCACACCGCCGGCATGGCCTGGAAGATCGCCTGGGGGTTGATCCTCGGCTTCGGCATCTCCGGCTTCGTCCAGGCCTTCGTGCCGCGGGAGCGGGTCGCCGACCTCCTGGGCCGGTTCGGCCTGAAGCCCCTGGCTCTCGCCACCGGCTTCGGCGCCGCGTCGTCGTCCTGCTCCTACGCGGCGGCGGCCATGTCGAAGACCCTCTACAAGAAGGGCGCCCACATCACCAACGCCACCGCCTTCCTGTTCGCCTCGACCAACCTGGTGATCGAGATCGGCCTGGTGATCTGGGTGCTCCTCGGATGGCGCTTCGTGGTCGCCGAGGTGTTCGGCGGGGTGCTCCTGATCCTGCTCGCCGCCCTGCTGATCCAGACCCTGGTTCCCCGACGGATCTTCGAGCGGGCGAAAGCCCACCTGGAGAGCGCCGAGTCGGAGGGGCACCACCACCATCACGGCGAAGGGGGCACGGTGCCCTGGAGCAAAGTCCTCACCCTCCAGGGCTGGAAGGCCGCGGGACGCTACTTCGCGACCGACTGGAAGATGATCGGCCGGGACGTCGTCCTCGGCCTGCTCATCGCCGGCTCCCTCGCGGCCCTGGTGCCGCGGGAGTGGTGGCAGACGCTGTTCCTCGCGGGCGGTGGGGAGCCCGGCGCCGGAGCGGGCTTCTGGATCAGCCTCGAGAACGCCTTGGTCGGACCGGTGATCGCGATCCTCTCGTTCGTCTGCTCGGTGGGCAACATCCCCCTGGCGGCGGTGCTGTGGAACGGCGGCGCCAGCTTCGGCGGCGTGATCGCCTTCATCTTCGCGGATCTGGTGACCATCCCCATGATTCTGGTCTACCGGCGCTACTACGGCTGGAAGCCGGCGCTCGCGTACGCCGCCGTCCTGCTGGTGACCATCATCGTCGTCGGCCTCGGCATCGACCTGCTCTTCCAGTGGACCGGCCTGACCCCACCCCGGCCCGCCGGCGGCGGAGCCATCCCCAAGGACTACTTCGCCTGGGACTACACGGCCTTGCTCAACCTGGTGTTCATCCCGGCCGGGCTCTGGCTGTTCTGGCTCGGGAGCGGCAGGCGGGGCGAGGGATCGCATCGCGGGCGGTCTTGAGGATCCGCGCGGTCCCGCGGGGCGGCATGGCGCCCGAATGCACCCACGACGCCCCAAAACCCCGAGGCGGGGGTCCTCGGCGCACGCCGCCGGGGTACCCCCGCCTTGTTTGCGAACCCTGACAAGGAGGACCGAAGAAGCGAACCGTCAAGCTGGCTCGTCGGCCGATCTCCTGACACTCGAAAGCCTACGGCGCCCCGCTCCCGGCCCCCACACCCCAAAAGGTAGGAAACCGGTCACGAATGGGGAGTCCTCCCCCGACCCCGATCCCATCCCCCGGGAGGAGGAGCCGCGAGAGACCCGCTCCGGCCACGGCCAACGGTTCCGACGACACGAGGGCCTGGAGTCTTGCGGAGATCCCGTCGCGAGAGACCGCCCCCCAACCGGATCGACCTTCCGACCGACGCGAGGGTCTGGCGTTTCCCGGCGATCCCGTAGCGAGAGCTGGCCGGGTGCGCCAGATCGTCCCACCGCAAGCGACGAGCGACTGAGGCGTACTTGCAGTACGCCGCAGGGAGAGAGGAGCGAGGACGGGGCGAGATGGCGTGCCCGGACAGCTCGTAGTAGGGAGCGCCGGGAAACGCCAGACCCCAGAAAGACCCCGGGCGGGGACCTGACCGGGGAACGCCCCCGCGGTGACCCCGCCCGTCGAACCCTGACAAGGAGAGCCGATGCGTGACGAGACGTGCTGTCCGGCCCGTCCGGCCTCCCCTGACTGTCCATACAGTAGCGGGCGCTCCCGGACCCGGAACACACCCCAACGGGTAGTCTTGGGGCCAGCCCTTCCGGATCACCCCGACAACCCCCCGTCCCCCTTCTCTCCCTCGAGGGGAGAAGGGGGCGCCCCCGACCGGATCAATCCGGATCACCCCGACAACCCCCCGTCCCCCGCCCTCCACCGTGTCGTCTGTACGCTCGCCCTCGGGGTGGGAGCCTTCGGCTCCGGTTCGGCCGGCTGAAGCCGGCCGCTTCTCCTGAGGCCCGGTTGCGATCGAGAGGCGGCAACGGACGGTCAACGGTGGAGGGGTCCGGGAGGCCCCGGTGGAGGGCGTCGAGGAGCGCGCACTCGTGGACGCTCGGCCGCCTGGACAATCCGGCGCGCTCCGAGCCGAGCCGCGCGTTGCCCGCCCAACCGCCCTTCCACGCGCGGCGTCCCGGAACCGGGGCCTCCCGGACCCCTCCCGGCGAACCCAAGGCGGAGGCAGCCACTCAGCCGGCAGCGAGCCCCGTCCTGTATCCTCCCCTTCCGAAACCCGTCACCGCACCACGAGGCCGGAGCGAGAGAGGAGCCGACCCATGGAAGCCATCCAACGCGCCATCGTCTGGTTCGCCAACTTCGTCTGGGGACCGCCCATGCTGGTGCTCATGCTCGGCGGCGGCGCGTTCTTCCTCATCGTCTCCAGGCTGTTGCCCTACCGCTACTTCGGCCACGCCGCCGAGATCCTGACCGGCAAGTACGACGACCCGGCCGAGGCGGGAGACATCTCCCACTTCCAGGCGCTGTCCAGCGCGCTCTCCGGGACCCTCGGCCTGGGCAACATCGCCGGCGTCGCCGTGGCCATCACCATGGGCGGCCCCGGCGCCGTCTTCTGGATGTGGGCCAGCGCGGCGTTCGGCGTGGCCACCAAGTTCTTCACCTGCACCCTGGCGATCATGTACCGCGGCCGGGACAGCCAGGGCGCCCTCCAGGGCGGCCCCATGTACGTGATCCGCGAGGGCCTGGGTGGCTGGTGGAACCCCCTCGCCTACTTCTTCTGCGTCGCCGGCCTGATCGGGACGCTTCCCATCTTCCAGATCAACCAGCTCACCCAGGCGGTGCGCCAGGTGATCGCCGAGCCCCAGGGCTGGGTCGG
>JASFUJ010000485.1:0-3821 GCA_050050355.1 Acidobacteriota bacterium | reverse complement strand
TCCGCTCCCGGGTCGGCTCCGGGGCCGGCTCTCGGGTCGGCCGGGGCCGCTCCCGCCGGTCGTCTTCTCTACCGGCCGCCTCTTCCTCCTTGCGCGGACTCTCCGGGTCCACGGCGATCACCGCCTTGCGCCGCGTCCGTACGAAGCCGTGTTTCTTCTCGATCTCGCGGTACGCCACCTCCGAAGGGTCCAGTCCGTAATAGCTGGCCGCGGCCACGACCGCCTGCTCCACCGAGCGCCCGGAAAAGAATCTCCGCTTCTTCTCAGTCATCGTCACTCCTTCGCCTCGTCCGTGCCTTCAAGCTTTCGCGGCCTGCCGGGCCTTCCAGCGCTGATAGACCCACTGCTGGATCACCGTCAGGACGTTGTTCGTGAGCCAGTAGAGCACCAGTCCGCTCGGAAAGCCCAGGAACAAGAAGGTGAACACCACCGGCATCGCCATCATCATCCGCCGCTGCATCGGCTCCGCGCTCGACGGCGCCATCCGCTGCTGGAGGAACTGAACCGCCCCCATCACCACCGGCAGCACGTAGATCGGATCGTGCAGCGACAGATCCTCGATCCACAGGATCCACGGTGCGTCCCGCAGCTCCACGGCGTTCGACAACAGCCGGTAGAACGCGATCAGCACCGGAAACTGCAGCAGGATCGGCAGGCAACCGCCGGCCGGGTTCACGCCCTCGGAACGGTACAGCCCCTGGATCTCCTCGTTCATCTTGCGCTGCTGCTCGATGTCCGGGCGCCCCTTCTTGTCCCGCAGCTTCCCCTGGTACTTGTTCCGGATCGCCTTGATCTGCGGCGCCAGCTCCTGCATCTTCTGCATGGAGACGTAGCTCTTGTGGGTCAGGGGAAGCAGCACCAGCTTGATGAGCATCGTCATCAGGACGATCGCCCACCCGTAGTTGGCCACCACGTTCTCGTAGATCCACTTCAAGCCGATCAGGAACGGTCGCGCCAGGATCCCGAACATTCCGAGCCGCACCGTCTCCTGCAGCCGCCACGGAAACGAGCTCAGACGTTCCAGGTCCTTGGCGCCCAGGTACGCGACCCCTTCGAACGACTCCCCCTGGGGCATCACGGCCACCTGAAGCTCGTGGCGGAGCTCCTCCCGCTCCCCGGAGAGCTCTCCGCCCGGCAGCCGATCCAGGTTCGGCGCCCCGTCCTCGGCCGGCTCCACCAGGTACGGCCGCACCACCGCCCGGTCCACCGGGCTGCGCGGGATCACCGCCGTCAGGAAGTACGTGTCCTCCAGCCCGATCCACTCCAGCCCGGCCCCGGAGATCACGGCCTCCTCGCTCACCTTCTCCGAGTCCAGGGTCTCCACGTCATCGCCGCTCCGGTAGACGGCTCCGCGGTACTTGAACCGCCGTTCGGCGTCCCGGGCGCTGGGGTTCCTCAGGCCCGGCCCCATCACCAGCCCCCAGGGCCCGACGCCCCGCGCTTCGACCGCCACCTCGATCAGGCCGTCCGGCAGGGCCGTGAACCGTTTCGTCACCCGGCCCTGCGCTCCGCCGTACCTGAAGGCGACCGTCGGATACCCGTCTTCGGTCAAGCCCTCGTCCACGGCGAACAGCGCATCGCCGACCGCCAGCGGCCGACCGCCGCCGTCGACCAGGTCGAACGGGTACGGTGCGTTCCGACGGTCGCGCACCAGCTCCACCGGACCGCCCTCCGGATCCTCGTACTCCGCGAGCTCCAGCGAGACCAGCACCCCGCCCCGGTTCGACAGCACCGCCCGGTAGGCCCCGCTCTCGAGCTCGACGCGCTCTTCCCGCTCCGCGCCCACCGGCTCCGAGGGCGTCTCCCCCCGTGCCGTCTCACCCGGTGCGCCGGGCGCGTCCCGGTCCATCCTCTCGGCCGTGGAAGCGGCCGCGGACCCCACCTCCGGCTCCGCGCCCTCCTCCGGACCGCCCGCCGCCACGTCCTCCGCTCCCCGGGACTCTGCCCCCGGGCCCGGGGCCGGCTCCGGCGGCGGAAACAGGAGCTGCCAGCCGATGATCACCACCATCGACAGCAGCACCGCTAGCACTACACGTCGGTTCTCCACTCTGTCCTTTCCTCTCCGTCCGGCATCGTCACGTCATCGCTCCCGGCGCGCCCGGCCGGCGCCCCTCCCGACTACGGCAGGTCGATCCCGCCGCCACCCAGCGGCTGGCACCGCGCCAGGCGCCATCCCGCCCGGACCAGGCCTCCCAACAGGCCGTGCCGGAGCACCGCCAGGCGCGCGTACTCGGAGCAGGTCGGGCTGTATCGGCAGGATCGGGGCAGCAGCGGTGAGATCCACCGCTTGTAGGAGTCCAGGCAGATCGCGGCGACTCTTGCCGGGACGGCCGGGACGGCCGGGACGCCGGGAGGGCGACTCACCGCCGACCTCGCCGGCCGTTCCCTCGCCCCCCCAGCCGTCCGAGCAGCTCGGACAGCTCGCTCCGAAGCGTCGAGAAGTCGGCCGCGGCTGCGGCCGGCAGCAGATGCACCACGACATCGACCGCCGGCAGGTTCCGTCGCCCCGGCCAACGTCTGAAGATTTCCCGCACGCGCCGCTTCAAGCGGTTCCGGACCACCGCGTTGCCGACCTTCCGGCTCGCGGTGATGCCGAGCCTCGGGCCGCCCACCGAGTTACGGGCGTAGTGCAACCTCGCCAGGGCGCCCCCCTGGCGCCGCCCCCGGCGGTAGCAGTGCAGATAGTCCGCGCTCCGCCTCAGGGTCTGCTCTCGCGTCAGGCGCTCTCCGACGGCGGGAGCCGCCTCCGGAGGAGTCATCCCACGCCCAGGCGCTTGCGGCCCTTTCGGCGGCGGCGGGAGATGATGCTCCGGCCGTTCTTCGTGCGCATGCGCGCCCGGAAGCCGTGGCGGCGCTTGCGGCGGCGGTTGTTGGGCTGGTAGGTACGTTTCACTGTCTCAGGCCTCGTCGACGTTGCGGTGAACGGAAGTCCGCGCCGGCGCCGGCTTCCCCGCCGCGGGCGCGCGATGCAATCTGTGACCCCGGAGGATCCCGCCGCACGGCGGCCCCCCGGGGCCTCGAACAAACTCGAGCTATGGCGGAGAGGGTGGGATTCGAACCCACGGACCGCTCGCACGGTCAACGGTTTTCGAGACCGCCCCATTCGACCGCTCTGGCACCTCTCCCGATCTTTCTCGTTTCGAACGGGTCTTCGCGGACGGCCGGTCCCGGCATCCGCTCCGGTGTGTGGCGGAGAGGGTGGGATTCGAACCCACGGTAGGTTTTACCCTACACACGCTTTCCAAGCGTGCACCTTAAACCACTCGGACACCTCTCCGTCGATCTCCTCAAAGAACGTCAATCCGGCGCTCGCTCCCTCAGCGCCCGAAAGAACATGGAGAGCAGGTCGCCGCATTCCTCGGCCAGCAAGCCACCCCGGACCTCCAGCCGGTGATTCAGCCGCGGATCCCGGACGAGATCGCCCAGGCTGCCGCAATGGCCGGCTTTCGGATCGTACGCGCCGAACACCAGTCTGTCGACCCGGCTGTTCACCAGCGCACCCGCGCACATGGCGCAGGGCTCCAGGGTTACGTATAGGGTGCAACCGCTCAGGCGCCAACCCTGTGTCCGGCCCGCGGCGTCCCGAATCGCCAGCATCTCGGCGTGGGCGAGCGGGTCGCCGTCGATCTCCCGGCGATTGTGGCCGCGGCCGATCGCCTCGCCGTTCCGGACGACGACCGCCCCGATCGGCACCTCGCCGACCTCGGCTGCGCGACGCGCCTCTGCGATCGCCGCGCGCATCCAGCGCTCGTCCTCCCGGCTCCGGTCGTCCACTGGCGGGCTCACGTGAAGATCCTCGAACCTCTGTCGCCTGGAACGCT
>JASFUJ010000484.1:0-3822 GCA_050050355.1 Acidobacteriota bacterium | reverse complement strand
GGGGCGGGGCTTGTCCCCGCCCATAGGGTGTAGGGGCGGGGCTTGTCTCCGCCCATAGGGTGTAGGGGCGGGGCTTGTCCCCGCCCGCTGGATTCTCCGGAAGGCCTGCGCGGGGGGACGAGCCCCCCGCCTACACAGGACTGGTCATCGAGAACAGCCCGGGAGCCGGATTCCGGCTGGACGAACCACATCCAGCCACCACCAGGCATGACTCCGGTAGACCGGTGGGGGAGGGAGGTCCGTCCCTACACCAGGTCCGCCTCGGCGAAGAAGAACCCGACCTCCTTGGCGGCGTTCTCGGGGGAATCGCTGCCGTGGATGGCGTTCCTCTCGATGTTGGTGGCGTATTCGGCGCGGATGGTGCCCTCGTCGGCCTCCTCCGGGTTGGTGGCGCCCATGACCTGCCGGAGGTACTTGACGGCGTCGTCCCGGCGCAGGGCGGCGACGACCACGGGGCCGGAGGTCATGAAGGCGACCAGGCTGTCGTAGAACGGGCGCTCCTTGTGGACGGCGTAGAACTTCCGCGCCTGAGGCTCGGTCAGGTGGATCAGCTTCATGCCGGCGAGCTCGAACCCTTCGCGGAGGAGGTGGTCGAGGATCTTGCCGGTGTTGCCGGCTTCGACGCTGTCCGGCTTGAGGATGGTCAGGGTGGTCTCCATGGTCTGGTTCCTCCACGGGCGGCCCGGGAGCAGCCCGGTTTCGATTCGGTTCGTGTTCAGGGTGAGGCCGGCCCCCGGCGGGGCCGTCCGGCCGCCACGGAGGGCGGCCGCTTCGATCTCGAGGGTTTGACGGTGAGCATCGGTGCGGATCAGGGATCGGCGAGCGGTCGGAGCTGGCGCAGCTCGCCCTGGGGATCGTCCAGGGTCCAGATCTCCCCCACCCGCTCCACGGCTCCGTCCGGGCCGAGCAGCAGGCAGGAGCCGGACGGGATGCCCAGGCCCCAGCGGGCGCCGGGGGCCTGGAGCAGGCGGCGCAGGCGCCGGTCGTGGCCCGGGTCGAAGTTGGGCTCGACCACCCCGCCCGGCAACCAGCCCAGGCCGGGCAGGGTCTCGCCGATCCGGATGCTCCGGACGGCGACTCCGAGCGCCTGGGCGGCGGCGGCGATCGCCACCACCACGCCGCCCGCGGCGAGCTTCGTCGCCAGGGCCCCGGCGGCCGGGCTGTCGGCCAGGGTCTCCAGCAGGTGGTCGGCCACGCCGCCGCCCAGGTAAACGGCGGCGCAGGCTTCGATCCGCTCCACGTTCTTGCCCCGGCGGGCGTCCCGGGCGCGGTAGAGCGGGATGGTCACCGCCTCGCGCTCGAAGACGCCCGCCATGTAGTCGGCGAAGTGCCGGCCGTAGTCGACGGAGCCGGAGGCCGCCGGGACGAAGCCGATGGGGCCTTCCGGAACCCTCTCGAGCCAGGCCTGGTCGGCGTCGAGGGTCTCCTCGAAGGTGAACTCCCCACCGCCGACGAGGGCGATCCAGCCATCTCCGGGAAGGCGGCGCGGGCCCTCACCCCGGCCCTCTCCCCGAGGGAGAGGGTGGTGATCGGAGAGGTCGCGGTGGTCGTCGGCCACGGGGGTCTCGTTAGACATCTACAAAGTCCGAGCTCGTGACGATCGTGTCCAGTTTGCTCGATCCATCGGGGACGCCGCCCCGATCCACCTTGACGATCCTCTGGATCTCCCCTCCAAACCCCCCGTCCCCCTTCCTCCCCTCGCGGGGAGGCTGGGGGCGCGGTCCACTGGATCTCCCCTCCAAACCCCCGTCCCCCTTCCTCCCCTCGCGGGGAGGCTGGGGGCGCCACCGCCCGGAGCTCGCGTCGGTTCGAGGCGAAGCTTCACGGGGAGCCCAGCGCCTTCCGGACCGTGGCGCCGATGTCGGCCGGGGACTCGGCCACGTGGATGCCGGCGGCCTTCAGGGCCTCGATCTTCTCGGCCGCGGTGCCCTTGCCGCCGGCGACGATCGCTCCCGCGTGGCCCATTCTGCGGCCCGGGGGCGCCGTGCGTCCGGCGATGAAGCCGATCACCGGCCGGTCGAAGCTCTCCTGGATCCAGGCGGCGGCCTTCTCCTCGGCGGTGCCGCCGATCTCGCCGATCATCACCACGGCCTCGGTGTCCGGGTCGTCCTTGAACGCCTTCAGGGCGCCGATGAAGCTGGTGCCGACGATCGGATCGCCGCCGATACCGACGCAGGTGGACTGGCCGAGGTTCAGGTTGGTGAGCTGGTGCACCGCCTCGTAGGTCAGGGTCCCGGAGCGGCTGATCACGCCCACCTTGCCCTGCTTGTGGATGTGCCCCGGCATGATGCCGATCTTGCCGAGACCGGGGGAGATCACCCCCGGACAGTTGGGGCCGATCAGCCGGGCCGGGTGGTGGTCCAGGAACTCGGTGACCTTCAGCATGTCGGCCGCCGGGATGCCCTCCGTGATGCAGACGATCAGCCCGACGCCGGCGTCGGCCGCCTCCATGACGGCGTCGGCCGCGAACGGCGGCGGCACGAAGATCATGCTGGCGTTGGCGCCGGTCTCCTTCACCGCTTCGGCCACCGAGTCGAAGACCGGGATGCCCTCCACGTCCTTGCCCCCCTTGCCCGGGGTGACCCCGGCCACCACCTCGGTGCCGTAGTCCCGGCAGCCGAGGGCGTGGAACGTCCCTTCGGTGCCGGTGATCCCCTGGACCAGGAGCCGCGTGTCCTCGTTCACCCAGATCGCCATCTCAGTTGCCTCCCTTCGCCGCCCGGACCACCTTCTCGGCGGCGTCCGCCATGCCGTCGGCGACGATGAATTGGAAATCCGCGTCGCGCAGGATCTGGCGCCCCTGCTCGACGTTGGTCCCCTCGAGCCGCACCACCACCGGCAGGTCCACGTCGCCGACCTCGGCGATGCCGTCGACCACGCCGCGGGCGATGCGGTCGGTGCGCGCGATGCCGCCGAAGATGTTGATCAGCACCGCCCGGACCGCCTCGTCCGAGACCAGCAGGCGGAACGCGTTGGCCACCGCTTCCTGGCTGGCAGAGCCGCCCACGTCGAGGAAGTTGGCCGGCTCGCCGCCGTGGAGCTTGATGATGTCCATGGTGGACATGGCGAGGCCGGCGCCGTTGACCATGCAGCCGATGTCCCCGTCGAGCTTGATGAAGGACAGGCCGTGCTCGCCGGCCTCCACCTCCGTGGGGTTCTCCTCCGCCAGGTCCCGCATCTCGCGGATGTCCTCGTGGCGGAAGAGGGCGTTGTCGTCGAAGCCCATCTTGGCGTCGAGCGCCGCGACCCTACCGTCGCCGGTGACCACGAGCGGGTTGATCTCGACCAGGGACGCGTCGGTGTCCAGGTAGCAACGCACCACCTGGCGGGCGAGCTTCATGCCCGCCTTGGCGGTGTCGCCCCGGAAGTCGAGGCCGGCAGCCAGCCGGCGGGCCTGGAAGGGGAGCATCCCCAGGTGGGGGTGGACCCACTCCTTGAGGATCGCCTCCGGCTTCTCTTCGGCCACCTGTTCGATGTCCATCCCCCCCTCGGTGGAGGCCATGAGCAGCGGCATACCCTTCTCCCGGTCCAGCGTGACGGACAGGTAGAGCTCCCGGGCGATGTCCGAGGCCTCCTCGACGTAGACCTTGCGGACCTCCTGGCCCCCCGGGCCGGTCTGCGGTGTGACCAGGTTCATGCCGAGGATCCGGCCGGCCAGGGTCTCGGCCTCCTCGGGCGAGCCGGCGAGCTTCACGCCGCCCCCCTTGCCGCGGCCCCCGGCGTGGATCTGGGCCTTGACGACGCAGCGACCGCCCAGCTCCTCGCAGATCCGCCGCGCCTGGGCCGGCTCGTCGGTCACCTCGCCGCGGGGCGTCTCGATCC
>JASFUJ010000483.1:0-3823 GCA_050050355.1 Acidobacteriota bacterium | reverse complement strand
TGGCGGTGATCGGCACCCGGGGCTTGTCCTTCTTGTCCTGCCGGCCGTAGCCGAAGTAGGGCATGACCGCGGTCACGCGCGCCGCGGAGGAGCGCTTGAAGGCGTCGAGCATGATCAGCAGCTCGACGAGGTTCTCGTTGACCGGCGGACAGGTGGGCTGGACCACGAACACGTCCGCGCCCCGGACGTTCTCCTCGATCTGGCAGAACGTCTCGCCGTCCGAGAAGTTGTACGTGGTCACCTTCCCCGCCGCGATGTTCAGGTAGGTGCAGATCTCCTCGGTCAGCGCCGGGTGGGCCCGGCCTCCGAACACTTTGAGCTCTCCGTACACGTGCCCTCGCACACAAAAGAGACGCCGCCGCGGGGCGCCGTCTCCGTCGTCGTTTCGACCCGGCGCGCCCGCCGGATCGTCGGTCGTCGTCTGGTTGGGGCGGTAGGATTCGAACCTACGAATGCGGGATCCAAAGTCCCGTGCCTTACCACTTGGCTACGCCCCAGCGTCCTCGGTCCCCCGGGGACCGGCGGTCAGCTCACGGACCAGAACGAGTCTCGAAGGTGCATCTCCTGGATCTCTTCCAGGGTCTTCTCCGCGTCGTTCGACTCCTCGTCGTCCACCCGCTCAGCGCCGAGCTGCGACCGTTCCGGCTCCCCGGCCTCTCCGGCGGCGGTCCGGTCGTTCGCGGCGGCCTCCGCGGCGCCGGCTCCGGGCCGCGGGGACGCCGCCGGCTCCCCCGCCGGCCGCCCGGCCTCCTCGTCCGCTTCGACGGGCAGGCGACGACGCCCCGCCTCGGGGACCTCGCCGCGTTCCCAGAGGATCCGCTCGTACTCGTCGAGGACGAAGCCCTCGATCATCTGACGGGTCTCGTTGTTCAGCGGGTGCGCGACGTCCTTGAACTCTCCGTTCTTCTTCTTGCGGCTCGGCATGCTGATGAACAGGCCGTCCTTGCCGCAAATCACCTTGATGTCGTTCACCATGAAGCAGCCGTCCAGGACGATCGAGACGAACGCCTTCAGCTTCTCTTCGCTGACCGGGAAGACCTTGACCTCGGTGATCTTCATGTCCCACTCTCCTCGATCCAGCAGGCTCGATCCAGCAGGGCCTCCCCGCCCGAACGGGCGGGCTCCAGCATTATACAGATCGAGGGAAGTGCGGCGCCGCGCGCCGACCGCACATGCTAGAGATCGCGGACCGGGCTGTCAACTCCGGCCGCCCGGCCCGAGCGAGCTCCGGGGTGGGGGCACCCCCTGTCTCCCCGGGAGGGGAGGTCAGCAGCCACCCACCGCGAAGCCGGCCGGCACCGCCGGCTCCGGCAGCTCGCCGGCCAGGGGCTCGCGGGCGATCTCCCGCCAGCGGAGCTGCACCGACCGCTCCCGGTCGGACAGCAGGGCGTCGTCCCCGGCCCGGCGCCACCAGAGCACCGGCCGGCCTCCCCGGCGCAGGGTCCAGGAGGCGACCCGGCGTCCTCCGGAGCCCTCCTCGAGCCGGACGCTCCAGCGCCGCCCCCGGCCGTCCCGGTAGGACAGCTCCCCGGCGCGGGAGGCGTCCACCGGGCCGGCGGGGGCCGCCGGCACCCGCCCCAGGAGCACGGCCACCAGGGCCTCCGGCGCGAGAGGCTCGAGCGGCACCCCCCGCAGCCTGCCGCCCTCGCCGACCGGGCACGCCCTGCGCTCCCGGTGGTCCAGGAGCCAGCCCTCACCGGGCGCGGCGTCGAGGGTGTAGAGGGTCCGGCCGAGCCGGTCGGAAAGGGTCAGGCGCCAGCGCTCCGGCCGCTCGATCCGGAGCACCGCCCGCAGGGTCCCCTGGTCCTCGGCGCTCTCGACGGCCATGCGGAAGAGGCGCTGGCCGGGGTAGGCGTCCGGGGGGAGGCGCCATGGGGGCGTCGCCGAGCCGGCGTCCGGCCGCGGCGCCGGGACCGGCGCCGCGGTGCACCCGTGGACGAGCAGGACCGCCAGGAGGGCGAGGAGACGGAGGCCGGGGATCGGTCCGGGACTCGACCCGGGAGGCCTCATCCCGGGGAGTCCAGGGGGGGCGTGCCGCATCGGCCGGGAACGCTTCAGTGCCGCTCGGGACCGGAGGACGCCGGCTCCGGCGTGGCGCCCAGCTCGCTCAGCTTGCGGGCCACCGCCTCCGGGTCGTCGGCCTCGAGCTCGATCGCCCGCCGGTAGGCCCTCCGGGCGCTCTCCGCCTCGCCGATGGCGACGTAGACGTCCCCGAGGTGCTCGTAGATCGTCGGATCCTGGGTCAGGCGCGCCGCGCGCTCCAGGGTCTCCCGGGCCTGCTCGTAGCGCCCGAGCTGGTAGTACCCCCATCCCAGGGAGTCCATGTAGGCGCCGTTGTCCGGATCGAGGCGCACGGCCCGCCGCACCAGATGGATGCCATCCTCCAGGTTCCGCCCCTCCTCGATCCACATGTACCCGAGGTAGTTGAGGGCGGGGTGGAAGTCCGGCTCGTCCTCGATCAGCGCCTCGAACACCTCCTCCGCGGCCGGCCGCCGACCGGCCCGTTCCCGGGCCGCACCGAGCAGGAAGCGCCCCGGGACCGAGTCCCCGTTGGCGGCGACGAACCGCTCCAGCGGAGCGATCGTCTCCTCGAAGTGCCCGGCCCGGTGGAGGCCCTCGACCGCCTGCAGCAGGACGGAGCGGCCGTCGTCGGCCAGCCCGTCGAGCGCCTCGACCGCCTCGTCCAGCCGATCGAGCCGCGCCAGCAGCTCCAGCTTCTTGGACAGGAGGGCCCCGCCGACGCGCTCGCCGGTGCCGTCGACCGCGCTCAGCCGGTCCAGGGCCTCGGCGCCCCGCCCGTCCTCGACCAGCGCGTCCGCCCAGAGCAGCAGGGCCTCCGGCGGGGTCTCGCCGTCCCCCTCGAGCAGCGGGGCGACGGTCTCCTCCACGGTCCTCCAGCGCCCGAGATTGGCGTAGAGCCGCGCCAGGGCGAGCCGCACCGCGGCGGCGTCCTGGATCGGCCCCTCGGCCTCCAGGCGCTCCACCGTGTCCCGCAGCACGTTCACCGCCTCGTCCTCCCGCTCCTGGCGCAGCAGCAGATCGCTCACGGTCACCGCCAGGTCCGCGTCCCCCGGGCCACCGTCGAGCAGCGGCTCCAGGGTCGCCAGGGCCTCGTCGTTGCGCGCCAGGGCGCTCAGCACCAGGCCGTGGAGCAGCCGCACGTAGCGGTCGTCGGGAGCGTCGGCGGCGAGCTCCTCCAGCGTCTCGCCGGCCGCCTCGAGCTCACCGGTGAGGTAGAGCTCGGTGGCGAGGCGGGTCCGCGCCTCGACGCTCTCCAGCCTCTCGGGCGCCTCCCGGAGGACCTTCGTGGCCTCCTCGTGCTCGCCCCGGCCGGCCAGCACCTCGGCCAGGGCCAGGCGCACCGACTCGTTGTCCGGATCCCCCTCCAGGACCTTGCGCAGCGGTGCGGCCGCCTCCCGGCGGCGCCCGGACTCCAGCAGCGCCTCGGCGAGCAGCCGGTACGCCGGCGCGTAGCCCGGGGTCGTGTCCACGGCCGTCTCGAACACGTCCGCGGCCTTGCCCGCCTCGCCGCGTCGCAGGTAGATCTGGCCCAGGGAGAGCAGCGAGCGGACGTCGAAGGGGTCGGCGGCGCGCACGCCCTCGAGAGCCTCGACGGCGTCCGCCATGATCTGCTCGTCCTCGGGGAGCTCGGCCGCCAGGGCCAGGTTGGCGTTGGCCTTCGCGCGCAGGGCGTCGGGGTTGCCGGGGAGCGCCCGCTCGGCCAGCGTCGCCTGCTCGACCGCCCCCCGCAACTGGCTCTCGCGGGCCTCGGCGGTCCGGCCGAACCGGCCCAGGCGCGACAGAAACTCCGCGAGCTCGATCC
>JASFUJ010000482.1:0-3831 GCA_050050355.1 Acidobacteriota bacterium | reverse complement strand
GCTACCACTACGGCGTCGTCTCGCCGTATCGCCACGACCGAGATCACCGGTACTACCGGTACGACCGGTACGAGCGGCGCGATCGATACGACCGCCGCGATCGATACGACCGACACGACGACCGAGATCACTGGCGCGACCGCCGGCACCGCGACCGACGCGATCGGTACGACCGGCGGGACCGGCGCCACGACCATCATCCGGGCCGCGGTTCCTACCGTCCGCCCGGGTGACGTAGGACCCCTTCCGGCGCGCATCCGTTCCGCGAACCGTCCCGACTCTCCTTCGCGCGCTGTCCTCCTCCTTCACCCCGCCCGGGGGCTCCGATTCGGGGCCCCCGGGCGGCGGCCTTTTTCTGCGTGTCTCCCCCGGGAGGTGTGCCCCCGGGCGATCGAGAGACGGTGGGCGGTGGTCGTTGCCGCTGCCTCCCCGGGCGTGTCGGGGCGCCCCGCCCCGGGGTGCGGTTTCGCTCGGCCTGCTGCGCCGCTATACTCCTCGCGTGGACGCCGAGACCCGCCAGGAGCCGCGGATTCTCGAGCGGCCGGATCACAACGTCTCGCGCAAGAACATCCCCGAGAACACCCTGAAGGTCCTCTACCGGCTCCACAACTCCGGCAAGATGGCCTACCTGGTGGGGGGCGCGGTCCGCGATCTGCTGCTCGGCCGGGGGCCGAAAGACTTCGACGTGGGCACCGACGCCCGCCCGGGGGAGATCCGTCGCCTGTTCCGTAACAGCCGGATCATCGGGCGGCGCTTCCGCCTGGCCCACGTCTTCTTCCAGGACGGCATCGTGGAGGTGGCCACCTTCCGGCGCGAGCCCTCGCCCGAGGATCAGGCCACCGACGGCGACGAGCTGCTGATCACCGACGACAACACCTACGGCACCCCGCGGGAAGACGCCTTCCGGCGGGACTTCACCGTCAACGCCCTGTTCTATTCGATCGCCGACTTCTCGGTGATCGACTACGTGGGCGGAATCGCCGACCTGGACGACGGCCTGATCCGGGTGATCGGAGACCCGGACGTGCGGTTCCGGGAGGATCCGGTGCGTCTGCTCCGGGCCATCGAGTTCGCGGCCCGGCTCGGCTTCGACGTCGAGGCGGAGACCGCCGAAGGGATCCGCCGCAACAAGAGCGAGATCATGAAGGCCGCCCCGGCCCGCATGACGGAGGAGATCGTCCAGCTCCTCCAGTGCGGCCACGCCGGGGACGCCCTCCAGCTCATGCTCGACTTCGGCCTGCTCGAGGAGCTCCTGCCGGAGGTCTACGACATGGTGGCCGCCGACGAGCGGGGGCTGGGCAAGTTCAACCGGATTCCGATCGTCTTCGACGAGCTGGTGGAGAAGGGCAGGGAGCTGTCGGAGGCCGGTCTGCTCGCGGCCCTGTTGCTGCCGACGGTCCTCCTGCGGCGCTACGACGTGGAGGCGGTCGGTGGCCGGCCCATGAGCCGGAGGGATCTGGACGTCACGATCGAGGAGGCGACCCGCCCGTTCATCGACCGGTTCTCGCTGTCGCGGGCCCGGACGGAACGGACCGTGGGTGCGCTCGAGACGTTCGTGAGGCTGTGCGAGCCCGGCTGGTCGCCGGCGGAGCGCGGCCGTTTCGCCGTACGCAAGCACTTCGACGACGCCCTGCTGCTGTTCGAGATCGTGACCCGCGCCACCGGCGAGGGGGACGAAGTCCTCGAGCAGTGGCAAGAGGCCGCCCGCAGCCGTCCCGCGCCGCGCAAGCCCGAGGGTGGGCGCCGGTCGCGCCGGGGACGGCGCCGCCGCGGACGGAGGAAGAAGAAACGGGGATGAATCCATCCCCTTCGACTCGAGGAAAGGGAATGAGCTGGATCGTCGACTTCTGGAGATCGAACCTGGGCAAGAAGGCGGTGATGGCGGTCAGCGGCATCATCCTCTTCGGCTTCGTCCTGGGCCACATGCTCGGTAACCTGAAGCTCTACCTGGGGCCCGAGGCGCTGAACCACTACGCCGAGTGGCTGCGGGAGATGGGGTCGCCGCTGTTCCCCCACGAGAGCGCCCTGTGGCTCTTCCGCCTGCTCCTGCTGGCCGCCGTGGCCGGACACATGTGGTCCGCCTGGCGGGTCACGCGGGACAGCTGGAAGGCCCGGCCGAGCAAGTACGAGCGCGACGAGCGCGTGCAGCTCGACTACGCGGCCCGCACCATGCGCTGGGGCGGCGTGATCATCGCGCTCTTCGTGGTCTTCCACATCCTGCATCTCACGACCGGCGACGTCCACGCGGACTTCGAGCCGGGCGCCGTGTACCACAATGTGGTGGCCGGCTTCTCGGTCTGGTGGGTGTCGGCGATCTACATCCTGGCCAACCTGTTCCTGGGCCTGCACCTCTACCACGGCCTGTGGAGCATGTTCCAGAGCCTGGGCTGGAACCATCCGACCTACAACGCGTGGCGGCGCAACTTCGCCGTCACCTTCGCAGTCGTCGTCACGGTGGGCAACGTCTCCTTCCCCGTCGCCGTGCTGACCGGACTGGTCTCGTAAGGGAGCAAGCATCATGACGCTCGATTCGAAGATCCCTTCCGGCCCCATCCAGGACCGCTGGACCAACCACCGCTTCTCCATGAAGCTGGTGAACCCGGCCAACAAGCGCAAGTTCGACGTCATCATGGTCGGCTCCGGCCTGGCCGGCGCCTCCGCCGCGGCATCGATGGGCGAGCTGGGCTACAACGTCCAGTGCTTCTGCTACCAGGACACCGCCCGGCGGGCCCACTCGATCGCCGCCCAGGGCGGGATCAACGCCGCCAAGAACTACCAGAACGACGGCGACAGCATCTACCGGCTGTTCTACGACACCGTCAAGGGCGGGGACTTCCGCTCGCGGGAGGCGAACGTCTACCGCCTGGCGGAGCTGTCGCTCGAGATCATCGACCAGGCGGTCGCCCAGGGGGTGCCGTTCGCCCGCGAGTACGCGGGCCTGCTGGACAACCGCTCGTTCGGCGGCGCCCAGGTCTCCCGGACCTTCTACGCCCGCGGCCAGACCGGCCAGCAGCTCCTGCTCGGCGCCTACCAGGCCCTGGCCCGGCAGGTGCACAAGGGCAAGGTGAAGATGTACCCGCGCCACGAGATGCTCGACGTGGTGCTGGTGGACGGGGAGGCCAAGGGCATCATCACCCGGGACCTCGATACCGGCGAGATCGAGCGCTGGGCGGCGGACGCCGTCGTGCTCGGCACCGGCGGCTACTCGCGGGTCTACTTCCTGTCGACCAACGCCATGGGCTGCAACGTCACCGCGGCCTGGCGCGCCCACCGCAAGGGCGCCTATTTCGCCAACCCCTGCTACACGCAGATCCACCCGACGGCGATCCCCCCGGCCGGGGAGCACCAGTCGAAGCTCACGCTGATGAGCGAGTCGCTCCGCAACGACGGCCGGATCTGGGTGCCGAAGAAGGCCGGCGACGACCGGCCGGCGCACCGGATCCCGGAGGACGAGCGGGACTACTACCTGGAGCGCCGCTACCCCGCCTTCGGCAACCTGGTCCCGCGCGACATCGCCTCGCGGGCCGCCAAGCAGATGGTCGACGAGGGCCACGGCGTCGGTCCGACCGGCGTCGGCGTCTACCTGGACTTCGCCGACGCCATCGGTCGCCTGGGCAAGCAAGCGATCGACGAGCGCTACGGGAACCTCTTCGAGATGTACGAGAAGATCACCGGCGAGGACCCGTACGGCACGCCGATGCGGATCTACCCGGCGCCCCACTACACCATGGGCGGGCTGTGGGTCGACTACGAGCTCCAGTCCACGGTGCCGGGGCTGTTCGTGATCGGCGAGGCCAACTTCTCCGACCACGGCGCCAACCGCCTGGGGGC
>JASFUJ010000481.1:0-3847 GCA_050050355.1 Acidobacteriota bacterium | reverse complement strand
GATCTGTACCAGTTGGGGTTGGGCTGGACGTTCTAGAGAGGACCGGAAGCGCTGCGACGGCCTCCGGGGGCGACTCCGGAGGCCGTCGTACGTCGGGGCCGGTCGAAGCCGGTGAAGTGGCGTGCTGCGCTCGCTCTCGGCCGGCTGCAGCCGGCCGCTTCAGTCCGGCCGGCGCGGAGGCCGGCCGCTTCGAGCCTGACAGTCGCCACCGGACCCCCTCCTGAAGCGGCCGGGCTCTGCCCCGGCCGACCGGGCCGCAGGCCCCACCTTGGGCCGAATGGGCCGCAGGCCCCGCTTCACCGGCTGTAGGTGCCGACCAGCTCGGCCTGGGCGAGGACGTGCCCGTCGATCGCCTCCAGCACTTCGGTCTTGGTCGCGCCGGCGCCCAGCCCGACCTCGGCATCCAGGGCGTACAGCTTGAAGTGGTAGTGGTGGGTGCCGTGCCCCCTGGGCGGCAGCGGACCGCCCCAGCCGGTCCCGCCGAAGTCGTTCCGGCCCTCGACCCGGTCCCCCGCAGAGCCGGCGGGGATGCCGGTGGCGTCCGCCGGGATGGCGTAGACCACCCAGTGAACCCACGGGTCCTCCCGCGGGGCGTCCGGATCGTCCACGATCAGGGCCAGCTCCTTCGTGCCGGCCGGAACGCCGGTCCAGGAGAGCTCGGGCACCCGGTTCTCGCCCTCCGGCCGGTAGGCGTGCACTTGCGGGATGCGCTCGCCCCCGGCGAACGCGGCGCTCGTGAGCGTCAGGTCTCCGTCGGTCATGGCCTCCTCCGTTGCGGCGGATGCCCCGGTTGCCATGGCGGTCGCTCCGATCACGACCCCGGCGACCAGGGTGACGGTGAACAGTCTGCTGAGTCGTCTCATGGCACCGCCCAGTGTACGCTTTCTTTTCGGATCACCCCATCTCCGCTCGGGTCACCCCGCCTCCCCGTGGTTCCTGGAGGTTCGCCCTGGACGCTCGCCCTGGGGGCTTGCCCTGGACGCTCGCCCTCGAGGCTTGCCCTGGACGCTCGCCCTCGGGGCTTGCCCTGGACGTGGGGGCCTTCGGCCCCGGTTCGGCCGGCGCGGAGGCCGGCCGCTTCGAGCCTGACAGTCGCCACCGGACCCCCTCCTGAAGCGGCCGGGCTCTGCCCCGGCCGACCGGGCCGCAGGCCCCACCTCGCCGGGCTCTGCCCCGGCCGACCGGGCCGCAGGCCCCACCTGGCCGGGCTCTGCCCCGGCCGACCGGGCCGCAGGCCCCACCTCGCCGGGCTCCGTCCCGGCCGGATGCGAGCCCCCGACCCGCTCCCGGCGAACCCTCGGCGCAGGCCCCCCTCAACCGCCGGCCCCGGCTCCCTCTGCACCCCCCTCCTCCACCGACAGCAGGTACGCCACCAGGTTCCAGGTCTCCTCCTCGGTGAACATGGGCCACGCCGGCATGGCCGTCCCCTCGGAGCCCTCGTGGATCGCCCGGTAGACCGACTCCGGCGTCGCCTCCGCCCGCCACTCCGGGTCGGTGAAGTCGGTCGGCGGCGTCACCAGGGCCGGCGCCCGGAAGCCCTTGCCGTCCGCCGCCTTCCCGTGACAGGTCGCACAGTTGACCACGAAGAGGTCGCGCCCGGCCCCGCGCGCCGCGGCCGACTCCAGGCGGCCCCTCGGCACACCGTCGCCGCACCCGAGCGGCACCAGGGCCGGCAGGAGAACGAGCAGGAGCAGGAGCACTCGGGCGGCTCGGATGGATGGGAACGCTGGACTCATGGTGAGCTCGGTCGGTCGCTGTCGTCGACGGCGCCGGTGCGCGCGCGCTCGGGCCGCCGGGGGGTTCTCTTCAGGACCGGGCCCGGAACGTGGGCCGGCCGCCGGCGTCCACCAGGCCGTGCCGCCGCAGCCATGCCAGGGCGTCCTCCGCGTCTCCCTCGAACCACGCCCGGGTCGAGCCCAGCCGGAAGCTGTACCCCCAGGCGTCCATGTCCGCCATCAGCCGCCCGGAGCCCACCCCGGGAAGCTCGTCCGCCAGCAGCACCTCCAGGTAGCAGACCCCGGCCTCTTCGAGATCGGTGCCCCCGGCGTCGGTGTCGATCGACTCCCGGCGCGGCGCGTCGGCGCACACCAGGTGGCAACCCTCGTGGAGCGCCGAGTGGACCGGCGTGTCGGGGCGGACGTGGAGGACGTGGCCGACGATCCCGGCCTCCGGCGCGCCCCAGTAGCTGCCGGGGATCGGCTCCCTCGCGCCCACCTCCACCACCTCCACGCCGAAACGGGCGAACAGGGCGCGCAACGCACCGGCGGGCAGGTCGCGGCAGCACAGGACGGAGGCTTCGGCGGCGGTGCTCACGGCACCTCGTAAGCTACCGCGGCCTCCTCCCGCGGGCAAGACGGCGCACCGGACGACCCGGGCGCGGAGTTGACCACTTGACTTAATCGATCGAATGAGTAAAACTCCGCCCCATGACGGAGACGCCCCCCACCCCTCCCGGCCGGCCGGCTCCGAACGACACCGCGTCGCGCGGCGACGCCACGCGGGAAGCCCTGATCAACGCCGGGATCGAGCTCTTCGGGCGCCACGGGTACCACGCCACCGGCAACCGGGCCCTGGCCGAGGCCGCCGGGGTGAACGCCGCCCTCATCGGGTACCACTTCGGCGGCAAGCGGGGTCTCTACCTGGCGACGTTCGAGGCCATCGCCGAGGGCATGACCCGGCGGCTCGGCCCCGTGGCCGAATCGATCGAGACCGAGCTCGAGGGGCTCGAACGGGACGCGGAGCGCGGTCGACTCGACCGGCAGGACCTGCGAGACCGGCTGCCCCTCCTCCTCCACCGCCTGCTGGACGGTCTGGTCGCCATGCTGACGGCGGAGGAGTCCGGCCCGTGGGCCCGTCTGATCGTGCGCGAGCAGATGGACCCGTCGGACGCCCTCGACATCCTGTACGAGAGGGTCCTGGGCCGGATGCTGGCGCTGGCGACCCGCCTGATCCGGACCATCGCGGAGGCCGGCGAGACCGGCCAGTCCGGTGAGAACGGCGAGAACGGCGAGGACGGGGCCCGGATGACCGCCCTCACCGTCATCGGCCAGGCCCTGGTCTTCCGCGTGGCCCGCGCCACGGTGCTGCGCCACCTGGGATGGGACGGGATCGGCCCGGAGCGGGTGGAGCTGATCCAGCGACGGGTCCGGGACAACGCCACCGCCATCCTGCACGCCCTGCACGAGGAGAGCGCCCCATGAGTCAGCGCAAGCCAACCCTGGTGATCGTCCCCCTGGTGATCGTCGCCGCGGCCGCGATCGGAGCCTGGTTCTTCCTGCGCACCGAGGAGACCGGAGACACCCTCACCCTCCACGGCAACGTGGAGATCCGGGAGGTGGTCCTCGGGTTTCGGGTCGGGGGCCGCGTGGTGGAGATGGCCCGCGAGGAGGGGGAGCGGGTCGAGGCCGGTGCCCTGCTGGCCCGGCTCGACGCCGAGCCCTACGAGGAGAGCCTGGCCGTGGCCGCGTCCCGGGTGGAGCAGGCCCGGGCGCGGCTCGAGAAGCTCGAGAGCGGCACGCGGCCCCAGGAGGTCGAGCAGGCGGCGGCCCGGGTGCGCCAGGCCGAGGCGGTCTTCGAGAACGCCCGGAAGAGCTACGAGCGCAAACGCGGCCTGCTCGACTCCGGCGCCAGCAGCCGGCGGGAGGTGGACGCGACCCTGGCGGCCCGCGACGAGGCGGAGGCGCGCCTCGCCGCCGCCCGGGAGGCCCTGAGCCTGGCCCGGGAGGGCTTCCGCGCACAGGACGTCGCCGCCGCCCGGGCGGAGCTCGCCGTCGCCCGGGCCCAGGTGGACGAGGCCCGGACCCGCCTCGCGGACACGGAGCTGTTCGCCCCGGGGGACGGGGTGGTG
>JASFUJ010000480.1:0-3861 GCA_050050355.1 Acidobacteriota bacterium | reverse complement strand
AGGGGCGCCGCCGCGGGTACCCGGTGCTGGGGCTCTCCCACGCGCAGGCCGACGTCACCGACCGGGACCGCCTGTCCTGGTGGGTCGGGGAGTTCCGTGCCCGGGTCGTGATCGACTGCGCGGCGTTTACCGCGGTCGACGCGTGCGAGGAGGAGCGCGCGCGGGCCTTCGCGGTCAACGACGAGGGCGCCGGCCACGCGGCGTCGGCGGCGGCGGAGAGGGGGGCCCACCTGCTCCACGTGTCGACCGACTACGTCTTCGACGGCCGGGCCGACGAGCCCTACGCGGAGCAGGCCCCCACCGCGCCGCTCTCCGTCTACGGGGAGTCGAAGCTCCGCGGCGAGGAGCGGGTGCTCGAGTACGATCGGGGCACGGTGGTACGCACGAGCTGGCTCTTCGGTCCGGGCGGACCGAGCTTCGTGGCCACCATGCTGCGGCTGATCGGCGCGGGGACCGATCCGCTGCGCGTGGTCGACGACCAGGTCGGTTGCCCGACCTTCACGGTCTACGTGGCGCGGGCCCTGTGGGACCTCGCCGAGCTCGGTGCCGGCCCTCAAACCACGGGTGTGATCCACTATCGCAACCGGGAGCCGGTCTCGTGGTACGGCTTCGCCTCGGAGATCGTCCGCTCCGTGGCCCCCGGGGTCGGCGTGGTGCCGGTCACCACCGACGAGTTCCCCCGCCCGGCCCGGCGCCCGGCCTACTCGGTCCTGGCGGTGGACCGGTTCGAGGAGATCGTCGGCCGGCCGGTCGAGACCTGGCGCGCGGCCCTCCAGCAGTACCTGGACCGGGGCCGCGCACGCCAGGTGAAGCTCCGCCCGAGACCGACGAAAGCCGGCATGCGGACGGGACGGGAATGACGACGGAGTCTCGGGGCGCGGCCCCGGCGTCACGGCGCCGGTCCTCGCGGATGGTCAAAGGAGAGAGAACCGCATGAGAGCGTTGATCACGGGGATCACCGGCTTCGCCGGCTCCCACCTGGCCGAGTACCTGCTGGCCGAGCAACCCGACGTCGAGATCTTCGGGACCTACCGCTGGCGCAGCCGCATGGAGAACATCGAGCATCTGGGCGAGATGCTGGGTGGGCGGGTCCGGCTCGTCGAGTGCGAGCTGCGCGACCCCAGCTCGGTGCGCTGGGCGCTGGAGGAGAGCCGGCCGGACGTCGTGTTTCACCTGGCGGCCCAGAGCTTCGTGCCCTCGTCCTGGACGGCGCCGGGCGACACGGTCATGTCGAACGTGAGCGGACAGATCAACCTGTTCGAGGCGATCCGGTCCCTCGACCTGGATCCGGTGATCCAGATCGCCTGCTCCTCGGAGGAGTACGGCATGGTCCAACCCGACGAGGTGCCGATCAAGGAGACCAACCCCCTCCGTCCGCTCTCGCCCTACGCCGTCTCCAAGGTGGGCCAGGACTTCCTCGGCTACCAGTACTTCATGAGCTACGGCCTGAAGGTGGTGCGCACTCGGGGCTTCAACCACACCGGCCCCCGGCGGGGGGACGTCTTCGTCACCTCCAACTTCGCGCGCCAGGTGGCGCGGATCGAGCTCGGGCTGAACGAGCCGGTGATCCAGGTGGGCAACCTGGACGCGGTGCGGGACTTCACGGACGTCCGAGACATGGTGCGGGCGTACTGGCTGGCCGTGACCAGGGCTCGGCCGGGCGAGGTCTACAACATCGCAACCGGCGAGGGGTTGACCATCCGCGAGGTGCTCGATCGGCTGGTGGCCATGGCCGAGGTGGAGGTGCGGGTGAAGACCGATCCCGAGCGCCTCCGGCCGTCGGACGTCCAGATCCTCATCGGCGACAGCTCCAGGTTCCGGGCCGACACCGGCTGGGAGCCCCGCATCCCCTTCGACCGGACCCTCCGGGACACCCTCGACTTCTGGCGGGAGCGCGAAGCCCGGACGGAGCGGGCGAGCGGGAAAGCGGGCGGGTGAGTGCCCGATGCGGGTCCTGATCACCGGAGTCGAAGGCTTCGTCGGGCGCCACGTGGCCCGGACGCTTCTGAGCGAGGGCGTGCGGGTCGCGGCCACCTTCTGGGAGAAGCCGGTCGACCTCCCGGAGATCGAGCTTCACGGTGCGGACGTGCGGGATGCCGCCGGAGTGGAGCGGGTGGTCCGGGCGACCCGCCCCGACGTGATCGTCCACCTGGCGGGCCTCTCCCACGTGGGCGAATCCTGGGGCCGGCCGGGCGACTACTTCCAGGTCAACGTGCTGGGGACCGAGAACGTGGTGCGCGCGGCTTCCGGAGCCAGGGTCCTGGTCGCCTCGAGCGGAGAGGTTTACGGCGCCGTCCCCGAAGAGGAGCAGCCGATTCCGGAGGACCGCTTCCCCTCGCCGGGAAGCCCGTACGCCCTGAGCAAGGCGGCGGCGGAGCGCGTCGCCCTGGCGATCCCGGGGTCCCGGGTCACGATCGTCCGCTCCTTCAACCTGATCGGGGTGGGCCAGGCGCGCCGCTTCGCGCTGCCCTCCTTCGCCGACCAGCTCGCCGCCATCCACCACGGCGACCGGGAGCCGGTGATCCACGTGGGAAACCTCGCCGCACGCCGGGACTTCGTCCACGTGGAGGCCGCCGCGCGGGCCTACGCGCTGCTCGTACGGCGGGGGGAGCCGGGCGCGGTCTACAACCTGGCGAGCGGCCGGGCGGTGTCGATCGCGGAGGCGCTGGACGCGCTGATCCGGGTGTCGGGGGTGCGCGCCACCGTCGAGCAGGACCCGGCGCGGATGCGTCCCGTGGACCAACCCCTGCTGGCCGGTGACGCCTCCCGCCTGCGCGCCCTCGGCTGGCGGCCCGAGCCCGGCTTCGACGCCGCCGTCGCGTGCCTCTGGCAGGAGGCCCTCGCCGCGGCGGGGTCGTGAGCCGGGCGTCGATCCGGTCGACCCATCCTGTAGACTGGTTAGCCCGACCGCCCCGATGGACCGAGCGAGGAGAGGACGATGGCCGATCGACCGGACGACCAGCACGTGGACAGCGCAGCGGAGACCGGCATCTCCACCGGCGACGGGACGGTCCCGGACGAGGAGGCCCTGGAGCGCCGCTCGGAGGAGGCCCTGGCGACCGGCCTCGAGAACCTTCCCAGCACCGGGCTGCTCAGCTTCTACGACCGGCTGCGGGAGCGGATCCTCGCCAGGATCGATCGGCGGGGCGGCAAGATGGCGGACGCCACCGTGCGCGCCCTGCTCCTGGTGCCGGACGTCTTCATCCTGCTGGTCCGCCTGGCCATGGACCGGGAGGTGCCGTCCTCGGCGCGCATGATGATCGGCGGCGCGCTGGCCTACTTCGTCCTGCCGATGGACCTCATGCCGGAGGCCCTGCTGGGCGCCGGAGGGTTCCTGGACGACCTGGTGCTCGCCACCGCCGTCCTGTCCCAGGCGTTCAGCGGCGAGCTGGAGCCGTACGCGCGCCGGCACTGGAGCGGCTCCGAGGACCTCCGGGTGGTGATCCAGGACATCGCCTACACCGCCGAAAACCTCCTCGGCGCCAAGCTCTACGGCCGCGTCGAGCACCTGCTCGCCAGGCGCGGCATCCGCCTTCCCGAGACCGAGGCGTAGGCCGGCGATCGATCTTCGTCTGGGGGAACGCTCCGTGTGCCACCGCTCGCTGCGGTTCCGACCAGGGATGGGGGGCGTTTACAGACTCCTAGACGTCGCCCGTCCGGATGAAGCGGTCGGCTTCAACCTCGGCCTCTACGCCAGTTTACCCCCGTCTTCGACGGAGGGCTCTCTTCTGCGCAAATAGTTGACAGAGAAGGAGTTGCCTCTGTAGCTTGGCCTCCATGGAGCACGCCCACCTACTCTGGTTTTGGGGTCGGTTTGTTTGCTCCACGTTTGCTCGAAAGGAGCCGAGGCCATGAAGATGA
>JASFUJ010000479.1:0-3869 GCA_050050355.1 Acidobacteriota bacterium | reverse complement strand
TGCCCGGCGAGCTGGCCATCGGCGGCGCCGGTCTGGCCCGGGGCTACCTGGGGCGACCGGCGAGGACCGCCGAGCGCTTCCGGCCCGATCCGTTCGCCGGCGCGCGCTCCCCGGGCGGCGCCCGGATGTATCGCACCGGCGACCTGGTGCGCCGGAGGGCGGACGGGCGGATCGAGTTCCTCGGGCGGCTCGACCACCAGGTGAAGATCCGCGGGTACCGGATCGAGCCGGGCGAGATCGAGACGGTCCTCCTGCGGCACCCGGCGGTGCTCCGGGCGGCGGTGGTGGCGCGCGAGGACGGCCCGGGCGGCCGGAGACTGGTGGCGTACGCGGTGCTCGACGGGGGCCCGGAGCGTGCGCCGGCGGTCTCGGAGCTGCGCGCGGCGCTCGAGGCGAGCCTGCCCGGCTACATGGTGCCCTCGGCCTTCGTCGTCCTCGACGCGCTCCCCCTGACCCCCAACGGCAAGGTGGACCGGCGGGCCCTGCCGGCCCCGGGCGACGACCGCCCGGAGCTCGCCGGAGCCTTCGTGGCGCCGCGCACGGCGGTGGAGGAGGAGCTGGCCGGCATCTGGCGGGAGGTGCTGGGCGTCGAGCGGATCGGGATCGGCGACGACTTCTTCGCGCTGGGGGGCCACTCGCTCCTCGCCACCCAGGTGATGACCCGGGTCGAGGAGACCTTCGGCCAGGAGGCCCCCGTGCGCCTCCTGTTCGAGGCGCCGACCATCGAGGGCCTGGCCGGGCGGCTGGTGGACAGCGGGCTGGACGGCATGGACCAGGAGGCGCTGGCGCGCGCCCTCGACGACATCGAGAACCTGACCGAGGACGAGCTGGAGGCCCTGCTGGCCCCCGGCGGGCCGGTCGACGGGACCGGCTGAAGGAGATGGAGCCATGAGCGACACCGATCTGAAATCACGCCTCGAGGGACTGTCGCCCGAGCAGCGGGCCCTCCTGTACGAGAAGCTGCAGCGGGATCGGCGGCAGAAGGACGGAGACGGCCGGCGGCCGGCCGCCGGCGGGGAGGCGATCCCCACGGTGCCCCGCGACGCGGAGGACTATCCGCCCTCGTTCGCCCAGCAGCGGCTCTGGTTCCTGTACGAGTACGAGCCGGACAGCGCCGAGTACAACATCCCCCAGGGCTTCCGGCTGCGGGGCGCGCTGCGCCCGGACGCGCTCCGGGGAGCCCTGGAGGCGCTGACGGAGCGTCACGAGGTGCTGCGCACCAGCTTCCGGGACGTGGACTCCGAGCCCCGGCAGGTGATCGCGCCGCCCGGGCCGGTGGAGCTGCCGGTGGAGGACGTCTCCGATGCCGCGGACCCCGCCGCCGAGGCCCTGAAGCGGGCGAGCGACGACGCCCAGCGCCACTTCGACCTGACCGAGGGGCCGCTCTTCCGGGTGCGTCTCTACCGCCTCGGCGAGGACGACCATCTGCTCTACCTGAACGTCCACCACGTCCTCTACGACGGCTGGTCCCAGGGCATCTTCCTGTCGGAGCTGGGCGCGCTCTACGCCGCCCGGGTCGAGGACCGGGAGCCCGCTCTCGAGCCGCTGGCGGTCCAGTACCTGGACTTCGGCCTGTGGCAGCGGGACCACCTCCGGGGCGAGGTGCTCGACCGGCACGTGGAGCACTGGCGCGAGCGCCTGGGCGACGTGCCGGCCCTGGAGCTCCCCACCGACCGGCCCCGGCCGGCCACCCGCACCCACGAGGGCCTGGCCCACCCGTTCGAGCTGACGCCGGAGCTCTCCCGGCGGGTGCGCGCGCTGGCGTCGGCCGCGGGGGCGACGCCGTTCATGACCCTGCTGGCGGCGTTCCGGGTGCTCCTGGCCCGCTACTCCGGGCAGGGGCACGTCGGCGTCGGGACCCTGATCGCCAACCGCCGCCGGCGGGAGGCGGAGGGGCTGATCGGCTTCTTCGCCAACACCCTGGTGCTCCGCACCGACGCCTCCGACGACCCGAGCTTCCGCGACCTGATCGGGCGCGAGCGCGAGACCGCCCTGGACGCCTACGCCCACCAGGACCTGCCGTTCGAGAAGCTGGTGGAGGAGCTCTCGCCGCCCCGGGACCTGTCGCGGACGCCGCTGTTCCAGGCCATGTTCATCCTGCAGAACGCGCCGTCCGGGTCGGCGGGGGCCGGCCGCTCGGGCGGCGAGCCCGCGGGCGCCCTGAAGCTGCCCGGCCTGGAGATCGCCCCGGTCGGTGTGGACAGCCGCACCGCCAAGGCCGATCTCAGCCTGTACATGACCGACGCCGGGGAGCGGTTCACCGGGTTCTTCGAGTACAACGTCGACCTGTTCGACCGCTCCACCATCGAGCGCATGACCGAGCACCTCCGGCGGCTGCTGGAGGGCGCGGTCGCGACCCCGGACGCCCGGATCTCCGCGCTGCCGCTCCTGACCGCGGACGAGCGCTCCATGCTGGTGGAGGACTGGAACGCCACCGCCCGGGAGCTGCCGGAGGGGGCCACGATCCACGGCCTGTTCTTCGACCGGGCCGCCGCGGATCCGGGCCGGGAGGCGGTGACCTTCGGGGACGAGACCCTCACCTACGGCGAGCTGGCCGGGCGCGCCCGCGCGCTGGCCGCCCACCTGCACGACCTGGGGGCCGGCCCCGGAACCCTGGTCGGCGTCTTCCTGGAGCGCTCGATCGACATGCTGGTGGCAGTGCTGGGGGTGCTCGAATCGGGCGCCGCCTACGTGCCCCTCGACCCGGAGTACCCGGAGGACCGGATCGCCTACATGGTGGAGGCCTCCGGCTTGCCGCTCCTGGTGATCCAGGCGGAGCTGGAGGAGAAGCTCCCGGAGGTGGCCCGGAGCCGGACGGTGGTGCGGATCGACGCCGACCGGGCGCGGATCGGGGCCGCCCCTTCCCGGGACGACCGGGCCGGCGAGCGCCGGAGCCTCCCCGTCCCGCCGGAGAGCCTGGCCTACGTCATCTACACCTCCGGCTCCACCGGCAAGCCGAAGGGGGTGCAGGTGGAGCACCGCTCGGTGGTCAACTTCCTCCGGTCCATGGCCCGCGAGCCCGGCTTCGGCGCCGACGACGCGCTGCTGGCGGTGACCACCCTGTCGTTCGACATCGCCGGGCTCGAGCTCTATCTGCCCCTGACCGTGGGCGGCCGGGTGGTGATCGCCGGCCGGGACACGGCCCAGGCCGGGGAGCTGCTGCTGGAGCGGGTGAAGGGCTGCGGCGCCACCGTCATGCAGGCCACGCCGGCCACCTGGCGGCTGCTGCTGGACGCCGGCTGGGACGGGCCGCCGCCGGACAAGATCCTGTGCGGGGGCGAGGCCCTGCCGAGGGACCTGGCCGACCGGCTACTGGACGCCCTGGAGCGCCCGGACGCCGGATCCGGTGCTCCCGGCGAGCTCTGGAACATGTACGGCCCCACCGAGACGACCATCTGGTCCTCCGTGCTGCGGGTCGAGCGCGGCCTCGAGACCGTGCCGGTGGGCGGCCCCATCGACAACACCGCCCTCTACGTGCTCGACCCGGCGCTCCAGCCGGTGCCCGTGGGCGTTCCCGGGGAGCTGTTCATCGGCGGACACGGCCTGGCGCGGGGGTACCTGGGCCGGCCGGGCCTGACCGCCGAGCGGTTCGTCCCGGACCCCTTCGCGCGCGACGCCGCGGACGGGGCCGCCGTGGTCGAGCCCGGGGCGCGCATGTACCGCACCGGCGACCTGGTGCGCTGGCGCCCGGACGGCACCGTCGCCTTCATGGGGCGGATCGACCACCAGGTCAAGGTGCGCGGGTTCCGGATCGAGCTGGGCGAGATCGAGGCCGTGCTCGCCGGCCACGAGGCGATCGACCAGGCGGTGGTGATCGTGCGCGAGGACCGGCCCGGCGACAAGCGGCTGGCGGCCTACCTGGTGGCTCG
>JASFUJ010000478.1:0-3872 GCA_050050355.1 Acidobacteriota bacterium | reverse complement strand
GGCCTCCGCATGATCTGTACATTTTGGCGACGAACTGTCGCTCTACGAGTATGAATCGTACATTTGGCCCACGGCGGGGCGCCCTTCGTCCCCCTACTTCGCCGCGTCGATCAGCTTCGCCCGCGGTCTGGGGCGCTCCAGGTGGTGCCCGTCGGGGCCGGTCTCGCGCCTGCGCAGCGCCGCCGCGAACACGAACCCGAACAGGCTGAGCAGCGCGAACATCCAGAGCATCGGGACGTACCCGGACGGGTTCGTCTCGCTCGCGCCACTGGCGTCGTTGAGCCAGCCGGCGCCCAGGTTGCAGAGCACCATGCCGATGTTCTGGAGCATCGTCATCAGCCCGTAGGCGGTGCCCAGGCGCCTGGCCGACACCAGGTAGGGCACCGCGGGCCACATGATCGCGGGCACCAGCGAGAAGGCGACCCCGAGCATCGCCGTCGAGACCCACAGGTCCGCGCCCGTATAGACGAGGAGCGGGAAGGTCAGGAAGAGGAGGAAGGTGCCGAAGGCCATCAGCAGCGCCCGCAGGCCGATCCGGTCGGCGAGCAGCCCGAACACCGGCGTGGCGAAGACGGCGGCCAGGAAGACGTAGCTGTTCATCTGCCCGGCGGTCGCCAGATCCAGCTCGTGGGCGTGCTGGAAGTACTTGATGGCGAAGGTGCTGCGGAAGGGGAAGATCACCGAGTAGAAGGTGACGCAAAGGCCGACCACGTACCAGTAGGAGCGGTCGAAGTGCACCAGGTCGCGCCACTCGACGCGGTCGGCCGGTTCCGGCCGTCCCAGGTCATAGCGCCGCTCGGCCGAGCGCTCCAGCAGGAAATAGACGACGATCGCCACCATGGCGACCCCCATGGTCGCCGCGGCCAGCCAGAGCGGCGGCTGCCAGCCCGCCTCGTACAGCGGCCGGGCGAACGTGGGCGACATGTCGGCGCCGTAGGAGCCGGCGCGGGCGATCGCCAGGTTGAGGCCGAAGGCGAAGCCGAGCTGCCGGCCCACGAACCACTGGCCCAGGATCACCGTGATGGCCACGATCATCGACTCCGCGCCGAGGCCGAACAGCAGCCGCCCGGTCGCCATCACCACGAACGAGGGTGAGACCGCGGTCACCACGGCGCCCAGCAGGCAGACGGCGGTGAACACCAGGGTCGCCCGGCGGGTGCCGATCCGGTCCACGATCA
Source organism: Acidobacteriota bacterium (assembly GCA_050050355.1). Taxonomy (GTDB): domain Bacteria; phylum Acidobacteriota; class Thermoanaerobaculia; order Multivoradales; family DATKCC01; genus JASFUJ01. The sequence continues at coordinate 2,694 of JASFUJ010000478.1, read as the reverse complement.
CCCCGCCGATCAGCACCATGATGATGTTGGGGAAGCTGTAGATCGCGTTCAGCGTGCCGATCTGGGTGTCGCTGTACCCGAGCAGCCGCTGCAGGTGGTCCGCCAGCGGCGCGATGGCGTCGTAGGCGTAGTAGTTCCCGAACATCGCCAGGCTCACCAGCGCCAGCACCGACCAGCGGATGATCCAGGGCGGCGGGTTGGCGGGGGCGGCCTCCCCGGCCGGGGCGGTCGTTGCGGATTCGGTGGCGGAGCCCTCGGGGCGGTCGGCGCTGTGGGGATCGTCGCTGGTCATCGGTCCGGGCCTCCTGCGGGTGATCGCGTCGCCGGATTCTAACCCTTCGGCCCGGAGCGCGCCCCGTACGCCTGCTGGGGCCGCCGGAGCATGCGCATCGTGGCGCCCTCGCGAGCCCAGCGCCTCCGTTTCCGTCCTTTCGAGTGGAGGCGAACCCGCGCACCGGGAGCCGCCGTCGAGACTCCCGGAGCGAACAGGGGAACCAGGACGACCAGGAGGCGCGAATGTCCCGAGCCGAAACCGCGTGCTACGCTTTTTGCGAGGAGGGCTTCCATGACCAGCATCGCCATCCGGACCGGTCCGATTCCGTTCCGGCTCGAGCTCGGGGAGGCTCTGGAGCTGTCGGACGCGGAGCTGCTCGAGCTCTGCGGACGCAATCCGGAGCTGCGGATCGAGCGGAGCGCTGAGGGGGATCTCGAGGTGATGACCCCCTCCGGAAGCGAGAGCGCCCATCGGAACGCGGAGGTCCTGACCGCCTTGATGATCTGGGCCAAGCAGGACGGAACCGGGGAGGTCTTCGACTCCTCGGGTGGCTTCTCTCTGCCCGATGGTGCGGTGCGCGCCCCGGACGCCTCCTGGGTCCTCCGCAGCCGGCTCGACGCGCTGCCGGCCGGCGCCCGGAAGGGCTTCCTTCCTCTCTGCCCGGACTTCGTCGTCGAGGTCCGGTCGCCGAGCGACACTCTGCCGCTCCTCCGGGCGAAGATGGACGAGCTCCGGGCCAACGGCGCCCGCCTGGGGTGGCTGATCGACCCCGAAGAGCGAACCGTCGAGATCTACCGCCCGGGGTCCGAGCCCGAGCACCTCCGAGCTCCGGACAGCATCCGCGGCGACCCCGAGCTCCCGGGCTTCGAGCTCGACCTCCGGCCGGTCTGGGAGCCGCTGTAGACGGTTCGCCGCGTTCGCTCCCACGAAGGGCTCAGCCGTCCGGGCCGGCGGAACCGGCGCCGGCCGGCGCCGGTTCCGCCTCCACCCGCAGCTCGAGCTTGTCGGCCAGGGCCCGGAAGCGCTCGGCCCAGGCGGCGGCGTTCCGGTCGCCCTCCCGCGCGGCTTCGAGGGCGGCCGGGTAGTCGCTCCGGAGCACACGGTAGACGGCGTTCTGGACCCCGGCGAGGGGGATCCGGAAGGGGAGCTCCCGGGCCAGCTCGACGCGGGCGCTGAGGCGGGAGAGGGTGCCCGGGTCGTACGGGGCGCCCCGGGGGCCGATCCGGGGGCCGATCCCGGGATCGACCCGGAGCGTTTCGGCCAGGTCTTCGAGAGCGTTCTGGAGGGCCAGTGTCAGGCCCGGCACGTCGAGCTGGAGGTCCCAGGTGGTGGTCTCCCCGAGCATGCGGCGGACCGAGCCCAGGTCCGACTCCGGGTCCTCGAAGGCGCGGCGAAGGTCCAGGTTCAGGACGACCTCCGCGGCGGCCGCGAGCGGCAGGGGCAGGGGGATGCCGAGGCCGGCGAGGTAGTGCATGAGCGGGGCGTGGTTCTCGTAGAGCTGCCGGTGGTCGGCCTCGGCGGCCTCGCGCGTGGGCCGCAGGATCCGGTCGAGCACCGCCCGGCGCTCGTCGGTGAACAGGGAGTCCAGGGTGTAGGTGAGCTCCCGGAAGCTCCGGTCGAGCACCCGGACCACCTCGGCCAGGTTCGCCGCCCGGAAGGCGGCCGAGACCTCGTCCGCCATGCGGTCGAACGCCTTCTCGCCCTGGAACTCCCGCACGCCGCCGTGGATGTGGTGGTCCCCCAGGTGGAGGACGGCGAAGCTGACGTCGCGCCGGCTGCCGGTGATCAGCGACGAGACCTCCAGCCGGCCCACGGCCAGGGCGGACCGGCCGGAGCGCCAGGTGCGGGTCCGCAGCAGATCCGCCCGGTAGCAGAAGATCCGCGCCTGCTCCGGGTAGTCCTCGAACAGGGTCGACAGGGCGTAGTGGGCGGCCACCCGGACCAGGTCGACGCGGGCGGGCCGCACGGAGCGCTCGTAGATCTCCCGGCCGGTGCCGCCGGCCGGGGACGGCAGGTTGCTCTCGGCCCGCGCCAGGCGTTCCACGAAGCCCTCTGTGATGCCGTCTCGAAACACCCGCTCGGCAAGCTGGAGCGCCCGGTCGGCGTAGAGCAGGATCTGGACCGTCTCGATCCCGGAGAGGTCGTGGAAGAACCAGCCGCAGCTCGTGTACATGGAGAGGGCGTGGCGCTGGAGCTCCATCAGGTAGCGCACCCTGAGCTGCTCGTCCGTCGAGAGCGGACGCCGTGCGTGGCGGGCGAAGAAGGCCTCCAGACGCTCGTCGGTGCGCTCCAGCAGGACGTCCACGGAGTCGTTTCGGGCGGCCCACGGGTCGTGGAGGAGCTCGCCGGCGGCCCGCTCGAAGCGGGGGGCGAGCTCGTCCCGCAGCCAGTCCAGGGCCTCCCGGAGCGGGGCGCGCCAG
>JASFUJ010000477.1:0-3873 GCA_050050355.1 Acidobacteriota bacterium | reverse complement strand
GCGGTCGGAGGTCTCGTCGCTCATGGGGAACCGATTCTACAGGCCCGGAGGGGTCGCCGGGCGCGGCCTCTCAAGCGGCGAACAGGTGCCGCGCCAGCTCCTCCGCGGCCTCGTACAGCGCCTTCTCCGCCTTCGCCGCGAGGGCCGGCTGGGGCTGGACGAGGACCAGGTAGTAGCCGTCGGGCAGAGGGGCGGCGTAGACGTGGAGGGATTCCTTCTCGATGTGGATCAGCTCCAGTGTCCCCAGGCTGTTGCCCTCGGTGACCTTGCGGAGCTGGCGCATGTAGATGCCGAGGTACGCCCCGAGCACCCGCATCTGGTAGGGCGTGTAGTCGGAGCAGGCCAGGTCGACGGTCTCGCCGCTGTCGTCGAGGAACAGGACGCCGACGGAGCCTTCGGCCTTCGCCAGCAGGTTGGCCAGGATGTACTGGTAGGGCATGGAGGCTCCCGGGTTTCAGCTCGACCGTCTAGCTGAAGGCTCCGACGCCGATCCGGCGGACCTTCTCGGCCACCTTCTTGGGCTCGGGGCCCGGGTCGGGCAGGCGGACCTCGCCGTCCTCGTAGGCCCGGAAGAAGGCGGTGACCACCTTGGCGTCGAACCGGCTGCCGGTGAGCTTGGTGATGATCGAGGTCGCCTCGTCCAGCGAGAAGGCCTTCTGGTACGGGCGGTTGGTGGTGATGGCGTCGAACGTGTCGGCGACGGCGACGATGCGCGCCCACAGGGGGATCTGCTCCCCCTTCTTGCCGTCCGGATAGCCGCGGCCGTTCCACGACTCGTGGTGCCAGCGGATCACCGGCACGGCCTCCCGGAGCTGCTCGATGCTCGACATGATCTCGGCGCCGATCACCGTGTGCTGCTTCATCTGCTCGTATTCCTCGTCGGTGAGCCGTCCCACCTTGCGCAGGACCTGGTCCTCGACGCCGATCTTGCCCACGTCGTGGAGCAGCGCGGCGATCCAGATCTTCTGCTGCGTCTCCTCGGGCATCGAGAGGTTGCGCGCGATGGTCCGCGACAGGCTCGCCACCCGCTCCGAGTGGCCTCGGGTGTACGGATCCTTGGCGTCGATGGCGGCGGCGAAGGCGCGGATCGAGCCGATGAACAGCTCCCGGTTGGCCCGCGCCGCCTGCTTCAGGCGCTCGATGGTCACTTCGAGCTGGCCGCTCATCCGGTTGAAGTCGTCGGCCAGGTCGGCGAGCTCGGCCGGGAGGCCGTGGCCCTCGATCCGATCCCCGAAGTTGCCGTGGGCGATCTCGTGGCTGGTCTCGGCCAGCCGCTGGATCGGCGAGCTCACCCAGCGGGAGGAGACGACGGCGAAGATCAGGGCGAGGCCCACCAGGACGGCGGTGGCGACCACGCCGCTGAAGACCATCCGATCGATCTCCGCGAACACGGCGGAGGCCGGCTTCTGGATCACGACCTTCCAGCCGGTCCCGCCCACGGGGCTCACCTGCGCCAGCATGTTCCGGGGGCCGTCCTCGGTGTCGACGTCGTACTCCCGGGTCATGGCCATCGCCACGGAGCCGCCGCCGGTCGCGACTCCGGAGGCCAGGAGGGCTTCCCGCGCGGCGTCGGAGGCGCCTTCGGACCACAGCAGCGTCCCTGCGGCGTCGACCAGGAAGATGGCCGACTCCCCCCGAGCCTCCCGCCGGAAGACGCCCTCCATGAGCGGCAGCCGGACCAGCGCCTCGACCACCAGCTCCGGGCCGTCGCTCCCCCCCACGGGCACCGCCGTGGAGGCGACCGGACCCCCGCCCGACGGCATGACGGCGAACCGGAAGGCGGTGCGGCCGCTGTCGCGAGCCTCCTCGAAGGCGGCGTCCCGGGCCGCGCGAACCGCGTCCGGGAGGCCGCCCGGACCGAGCTCGCGCCCCATCCCTTCGCGGTCGAGGACGCGCAGCACGATCAGGCCGGCGTCCGCCACCCTGAAGTCGTGCAGGTAGGACTCGACCCACGGCTGGCGCAGGAGATCCTGCATGTCGTCGGAGCCCCCCGGCGCCGGAAACGCCAGCAGGCCGGCGCCGAGCTGCCGCAGCGAGGAGCGGACGGCGTCGAGCTCGTCGCCCACCTCCCGCGAGAGGAGCTCCGCGGCCTCGGTGAGCTCGGTCCGTTCCTCGGACTCCAGGCGGTCCCGGTTCTGCCGGATGAGCAGGGTGTTGAACAGCACCAGGGGGATGATTCCGGAGAGCAGGAGCGCCAGGAAGAGGATGTGTCGCAGCCGCGGCCGGCGGAAGAGTGAGCTGATCGACATTTCAGGAAATTGTATCAGGGAGCCGGTCGCCCTCTGAAGCCCTCCCACGGAGCGGCCAGGAAGCCGTCGAGCTCCCGCCGCAGCTCCGTCTCGGACACGTCGGTGAACGTCCGGCCGTCGCCGAGCGCCACCGGCAACACCCACGTCGGACCGGCCTCGCGGGCCTTCTTGTCCCGGGCCGCGGCCTCGAGGAGGGCGTCGATCCAGCGCTCTCGTCGCCCCGGCCGCTCCGGTCGTCCCGACGGGACGGGCAGCGCCGGCAACCCGAAGCCGTCCAGGAGTGAACGCAGGCGCTCGGCGTCGGCCGCGGGCAGGCCCCTGGCCCGCCCCAGGCGCAGGGCGAAGAGCATGCCGTAGGCCACCGCCTCACCGTGCCGCAGGTCCCGGTACCCGAGGACCGACTCGATGGCGTGCCCCAGCGTGTGGCCGAAGTTGAGCAGCCGACGGGCGCCCCGCTCCGTCGGATCTGCCTCGACCACCGAGATCTTCGCCGCCGCCGCCTCGGCCACCACCGGACCGAGCGCCTCGGGATCGCCCGCCAGCAGCCGGTCCAGGTCGTCCTCCACCCGCGTCAGCAGCTCGGGCTGGAGCAGGAAGGCCATCTTCACCACCTCGACCAGGCCCGAGCGCAGCTCGTCCGCCGGCAGCGTGGCGAGGAGGCCGGTGTCGGCGACCACGCGGGCCGGGTGGTGGAAGAGGCCGACGCTGTTCTTGGCTCCGGGCAGGTCGACGGCGGTCTTGCCGCCGATCGCCGCGTCCACCTGCCCCAGCAACGTCGTGGGAACCTGGACGATCTCGACGCCGCGCAGGAAACAGCCGGCCACGAAGCCGGCCAGGTCGCCGCAGGCTCCGCCGCCGAAGGCGATCACCCGGCTGTCCCGCTTGCCTCCCGCGGCGAGCATCTCCCGCCACAGGCGCTCGGCGGTGTCCAGGCTCTTGGCGCTCTCGCCGTCCGGCACCTCCAGGACCACGCTCCGCGCCGCCGCCGAACGCACCCCGTCGAGCGCCGCCCCGTGCAGTGCCAGCACCCGCGGGGTCGAGACCACGAACAGCGTGCGGCCGCCGGTCCACGCCCGGAGATCGTCCGCCGATTCGCCGAGCGCACCCACCCCCGCGACGATCGGGGTCGTGCCGGACGGGTGTTCGAGGCTCAGGCGATAGAGGTCCAAGGTTCCATCCCCGTGTCCGATCACCCTCGATCGTCGGCCGCGGCGGCCCGCATCGCGACCAGCCGTTCGGTGGCCTCCCCCCGGGTCAACAGCTCCTGCTCCCCGCTCGCCAGGTCCTTCAGGGTCACCCGACCCGCCGCCAGCTCGTCGGCCCCCAGGAGCAGCACGTGGCGCGCCCCCAGCCGGTCCGCCCGCTTGAGGGAGTTCTTCACCGACCTGCGGGCCAGCTCCGCCAGGGCCGGCACGCCGGCCGCGCGCAGCTCCCCGGCGAGGGCCAGGGCCTCCTCCAGGGCCACCTCCCCCACCGTGGCCACCAGGGCGGCGGCCCCGGGAAGGACCCGCTCCCGGAAGCTCTGCGGCAGCACGTCGATCAGCCGGTCCTCCCCGATGGCGAAGCCGATCCCCGGGGTCTCGGGACCGCCCACCTCGGAGATCAGCGCGTCGTAGCGGCCGCC
>JASFUJ010000476.1:0-3879 GCA_050050355.1 Acidobacteriota bacterium | reverse complement strand
AGGGCGGCGTCGAGCCCCACGGGCCCGGCGCCGAGGATGGCGAGTCGCGGTCGGCGTTCGGTCATGGTCCGTCTCCTCCGCCGAGGACTTCCCGGACGGCCGGGTCCTCGAGCAGGTTGTCGCAGGTGGTACAGGCGATCACCTCCGCACCCCCTTCTCGGGGCGCCACGCAGGCGATCCGGTCGGCGACCCGGCCGGCCTGGGACGGGTCGTGGGTCACCATCACGATCGTGTGGTCGCCCTTGAGGCGCTCCACCAGGTCTTCGATCCGCCGGGTCGAGCGGGGGTCGAGGGCGCTGGTGGGCTCGTCCATGAGCAGCACCTCCGGCTCCAGGGCCAGCGCCCGGGCGAGACAGAGGCGCTGCTGCTGGCCCACCGACAGGGTCCGGGCCGGCGTGCCCAGCCGCCCGGAGACCTCGTCCCACAGGCCGACCGCCACGAGAGCGTGCTCGACCCGGTCGGGGCGCTCCCGGCGCGGCACCCCGAGGGCGTGCTTCAGGCCGAAGGCGGCGTTGTCGTAGACGCTGCCGGGGAAGAGCACCGGCTGCTGGAAGAGCATCCCGATGCGGCAGCGGAGCGCGTTCGGGTCGACGGAGCGCCGGTAGATCGGTTCGCCGTGCAGCAGCACCTCGCCCTCCACGGTGAGCTCGGCCTCCAGGTCCACCAGCCGGTTGAGGCACTTGAGCAGCGTGCTCTTGCCGGCACCGGACGGGCCCAGCAGGCAGAGAGCCTCGCCCCGGGTCACCCGCAGGTCGACTGCCCGGAGGATGGCGTGCCGGCCGGCACGCACCCCGAGGGACCGGGTCTCCAGGATGCTCTCGGCCGGCGCGCTCGCGGCGGCCGGCCCGGGCACGGCCCCGGCGTCGGGATCGACCGCCGGCAGGGGGGAGGTCTCGAACGGCTCAGGCATCGCGGGCCTCGGCGTGGCTGCGGAGACGGGCAGGAAGCGACAGCAGGCTCAGGCCGAAGACCAGGGCCAGCAGCACGAAGGCCGCCGCCCACAGCCGGCTGACGGCTCCCGGGTCGAGGGAGTCCTGGGCGAGGACGAAAATGTGGTACGGCAGCGCCAGGATCGGGCTCTCCCGGACGCCCGAGGGCAGGGTGGCGCCGGAGAAGACGGCGGCGGTGAACAGGATCGGCGCGGTCTCGCCGGCGGCCCGGGCGAGGCCGAGCAGCGCGCCGGACAGGAACCCGCCGGCGCTCTGGGGGAGGATCACCGCCAGGACCACCCGGGAGCGGGTGAGCCCCAGCCCGTAGGCCGCCTCCAGGGACTCCTCCGGCACCGCGGCCATGCGCTCGGCGAGGGCGACGGTCAGCGTCGGCAGGATCATCAGCCCGAGGACGATGCCCCCGGCCAGCCAGGACTTGCCCCAGCCGAAGCCGCGGACGAAGACCACCAGCCCGAAGACGCCGAAGACCACCGAGGGCACGCCGTTCCAGGCGTAGAGGGCCAGGCGCAGGCGCCGGGCGCCCCGCTCCGCCAGGTAGACGGTGCGCAGCAGGGCCAGGGCCACGGCCGGGGGCGCGGCGACTGCCAGGGCGGTGACGATCAGGATCACCGTGCCGGCGAGCTGGTAGAGGATGCCGCCGGCGGCACCGGCCTCCCGCGCGTCCTGGACCAGGAACGACCAGGAGAGGGCCGGCAGCCCGCGGGCGACGATCGCCCCGACGATCCCCGCCAGCACGGCACAGGCGGCCAGGGCGCAGAGGCCGGCGCCGGTCCAGAACAGGACTTCAGTCGGTCGCCGCATCGGTGCCTCCTCGCCGGATCAGCGCCCCGCTCACCAAGGTCACTGCCGTCACCATTGCCAGCAGCACCAGGGCCAGGCCGACGATGGCCGCCCAGTGGAGCGGGTCGCCCCAGGCGAGGAAGGTCTCGGACCCGCCCAGCTTGCTGGTGAGGGTCTGCCCCGGCTCGATCACCGGGCGCAGCAGGGAGCCGGGGGAGAGGACGCTCTCCGGGAGCTGGTTGTCCCGGCGGCCCACCACAAGGAAGACGGCGATGGTCTCTCCCAGGGCCCGGCCGAGGCCGAGGAGCACCGCGGCGGCGAGGCCGGGGAGCGCCCGGGGCACCACCACCGTGAGCACCGTCCCGGCCCGGCTCAGGCCGAGCCCCCGAGCCGCCCGCCGCTGGGCTCCCGGCACGCCCTGGAGGGCGTCGTCGGCGAAGGTCATGACGGTGGGCAGGATCATCACCGACAGCAGCACGCCACCGGTCAGGAGCGTGTCCCCGCTGAGCGGATCGAACGGCTGCAGCAGGTGGAAGATCCAGTCGCGCAGCAGCACCACGCCCAGCAGGCCGTAGACCACCGAGGGAACGCCGGCCAGCAGCTCCACCACCGTCTTGACCCCCAGCCGCAGCCGCGGTGGCAGGAGCTCCGAGGTGAAGACCGCCGCTCCCAGGCCCACCGGGGCCGCCAGGGCCAGGGCCACCGCCGAGACCACCGCGGTGCCGTAGATCATCGGCAGCACCCCGAACTCGTCGGCGCGGTAGAACCAGCGGGCGCCCAGCAGGTAGGCGGCAGGTCCCTCGCCCCGCCAGAGCGGCAGGCTCTGGAGCAGGAACAGGCCCACCATGGCGGCGAAGACGGCCGCCGCCAGCGCGCTCGCCCCGTAGGCGGCGAAGCGCAGCCACTCGATCCGGCCGGCTTCAGCCGGCCGAACCGGGGCCACCGGGTCCTGCCCCTCGCCCCGACTCACTCCCCGTCCCCCGTCGGACCGGCCTCTCCGACCGCACCGAGCGGCAGGTAGCCGGCCTGCTCGACCAGCACCTGGCCGCGGGGCGACAGCAGGAAGTCGATCAGCTCGGCCGCGGCGCCCTCCGGCGGACCGTCGGTGACCACCAGGAGCGGCCGGGAGATCGGGTAGCTGCCGTCGGCGATGGTCTCCGCCGTCGGGGCCACCGCCGCGCCGTCCGGGCCCTCGACGGCGAGCGCGAAGACCGTCTCGCCGTCCGTCCAGGCCGCCGAGAGCTGGGTCACCCCGCCCGGCGTGGAGGCCACCTTGGTGCGGCCCTCCTCGTTCGAGCCCACCTCCAGGTGGCTCATCAGGGGTGCGTCGTCCGCCTCGCCGTAGAGCCAGTCGGCGAACACCTCCCACGTCCCCCGGCCCGGCTCCTTGTCGAACAGGACGATCCGCCGGTCCGGTCCGCCCACCTCGCTCCAGCTCTCGATCCGGTCCTCGTAGATGCCTTGCATCTCGCCCCGGCCGAGCGCGCGGACCCCACCTTCCCAGACGTCGCGGGAGACGGCGATGGCCACCGCGTCGGCGCCGATCTGCACCGGCCGGAAGTCGGTCTCCGGGTACCGGGCGCGATCGCCGTCGTCGATCGGACGGGACGACATGGCCACCTCCGCCCGCCCCTCTCCCAGGGCCGCGATCCCGCCGGAGCTGCCGCCCTGGGTGTCGACGGTGATCTCGAGACCGCGCTCGTCGCGCAGGATCTCGGCAGCCCGGGCGACCACCGGGTTGACGGTGGTGGAGCCACTGATCCGCAGGGTCGAGCCCCGGAGGACCGCGCCGCCGGAGTCGGCGGTCTCTCCGTCCCCCGCGGTCCCGCCGCAGCCGGCCGCCAGCAGGGCGAGCAGGCCGAGCGCCAGGAGCGATCGAGCCATCAGCAACACTCTCCGGGGCCGCAGCATGCGTCGGCCCCGGTGGTCACATGGTAGTCCTCGCCCTTGGTCTCCCGCGGGTGGCGCGGGCGTGTGCCCTCGCAGTCGAACGGGCCGGCCTCCCCGAGCGGGATCTCCACCCGCGGCTCGACGAAGTCGAAGTGCTCCCGGTAGGGCTCGCGCCCGTAGATCCGGAAGGTCTTGTCGCACACCGCGTAGCGCCGGCCACGGACCATCCGGTGGCCGTCGTCGTCCAGGACCTCCTTGA
>JASFUJ010000475.1:0-3879 GCA_050050355.1 Acidobacteriota bacterium | reverse complement strand
CTCGATCGCGTTGGCCAGCTCCCGCACGTTGCCCGGCCAGTCGTGGGCCTCCAGCAGCTCCATGGCCTCGGGACTGACCTCGGTGATCCGCTTGTCCATCTGCTGGGCGAAGTGCCGCACGAAGTGGTTCGCCAGGTCCGGGATGTCGGAGCGCCGGGCGCGCAGCGGCGGGATCTCGATGGTGAAGACGTTGACCCGGTAGTAGAAGTCCTCCCGGAACCGGCCTTCCTCCACCGCCTTCGCCAGATCCTCGTTGGTGGCGCAGATGGTCCGGAAGTCGACCTGGAGGGGTCGGGTCCCGCCGATCCGCGTGAGCTCCTTGGTCTCCAGGATGCGGAGCAGGTCCACCTGCATCTTGGGCGGGATGGCGCCCACCTCGTCCAGGAAGAGCGAGCCGCCGTCGGCCATCTCGATCTTGCCCTTCCTGCGGTACTGGGCGCCGGTGAAGGCCCCCCGCTCGTGGCCGAAGAGCTCGCTCTCCAGCAGGGTCTCCGGCAGGGCGCCGCAGTTGACCGGCACGATCGGGAAGTAGCGCCGGCGGCTGTTGGCGTGGATCGCCCGCGCCACCAGCTCCTTGCCGGTGCCGCTCTCCCCCAGGATGAGCACGGTGGCGTCGGTCTTCGCCACGTGCCCGACCAGGTCGAGGACCTTCCGCATCTGGGGGCTGTCGCCGACGATGGTGTCGGCGCCGACCATCTCGTCGATGGTCTCGCGGAGCTGGACGTTCTCCTCCTCCAGGCGCCGCTGGTCGAGCGCCCGGTTCACCAGATGGGTGAGCTCGTCCGGGTCGATCGGCTTGGTGACGTAGTCGAACGCGCCCATCTTCAGGGACTCGACGGCGGTCTCCACGGAGGCGAAGGCGGTGATCATGATGACCGCCATCTTCGGATCGATCCGGCGCGCATGCTCCAGCAGCTCCATGCCGTCCATGCCCGGCATCTTGATGTCGAGCAGGGCCACGTCGAAGCTCTGGCGCTGCAGGATCCGGAGCGCCTCCGTGGCGTTCTCGGCCGCCTCGACCCCGTAGCCGTCCTTGGCGAACCAGCTCGTCAAGGACTGGCGCACCGATGCCTCGTCGTCGACGATCAGGATGGTGCCTTTCGGTCTGTCCATGGTCTCTCCTCGCCTCCCGGGGCGGTCGGGCGCCGCCTCAGGCGCTCTCCGGTCCGTTGCGCCGGTGGGCCGGGTCGTTGTTCCCGTTCTGACGCCGCGGCAGGGTCAGGTGGAAGGTGGCTCCCCGCCCGGGCTGCGACTCCACCTCGATGGACCCGCCGTGGCGGCGGACGATGCCGTAGACCACCGCCAGACCGAGGCCGACCCCGCTCTCCTCGTGCTTGGTGGAGAAAAACGGCTCGAAGATCTGGGGGAGCACGTCCGGGTGGATCCCCACCCCGGTGTCGGCGACGTGGATCCGGACGGTCTTGTCGTCCCCCTCCACCCACACGCTCAGCTCCCCCTCGTCGTAGCCGGGGCCGCTCATGGCCTCGACGGCGTTGACGAACAGGGCCACCAGGGCCTGCTCGAGCTGGCCCGCGTCCCCCTCGATCACCGGCTCTCCGCCGTCCAGCCGGATCGGCTCACGCCGCAAGGTGATGTTGCTCATCTCCAGGTGGTGGCGCACCAGCATGAGGCTGCGGTCCAGGAGCTTCTCCAGGTCGACCGGCTCCATCTCGGCGCCGCCGCGCCGCCGGGCGAAGAGGAGCAGGTTCTTGACGATGTCGCCACAGCGGCTGCATTCGTGCTGCATCAGCCGCAGGTACTCGCACAGCTCGTCCCGGGTCGCCTGGTCCAGCGTCTCCTGGCGCCCGAGCTCGCGCTCCACCAGCCTGGCGTAGGTGAGGATGCCGTTGATCGGGTTGTTGAGCTCGTGGGCGACCGTGGCGGAGAGCTTGCCGAGGGAGGCCATCTTCTCCATCTGGAGCACCTGGCGCTGGGCGCGCCGGAGCTCTCCGGTCTTCTCGACGACCTTCTCCTCCAGCTTCTCCGACCATTCGGTGATCTCGTTGCGGGCCTCCTTGAGGTCCGCCGCCATGCGGTTGAAGGCTTCCGCCAGGTGCGCGAGCTCGTCGCCGCCGGAGACGTCGATCCGGGTGTCCAGGTCCCCCCGGGCGACCCGTTCGGTCACCTCCTGGAGGCGGGTCACCGGGCGGTGGATGAGCCGATCGACGAAGGCCGTGACCACCGCGCCGGTGACCAGCAGCAGGCTCAGGGCGGTCCACGTCACCTGCCGCCGGGAGTCCTGGAGCATCTCCTCGAGCCGCGCCAGCGACATCTCGACGTCGAGCACGCCCAGCACCGGCGTCTCGGAGAGGGGCCCATGGCAGCCGGCGGCCACGCACGACGGCTCGTTCGGGATCACCGCGAGGCGATGGAGCACCGGCACGTCCTTCGTGCTGGACCAGACGCCGCCGGGACGGACGATCGCGGCCTCCAGCGACCGCCCCTCCTCGAGATGGCAGATCGCACACGGCTGGTCCGTGATCGCGACCCGCTGCCCGAGCTCCTCCGCGTGCGCGGACCGGGCCACGTAGCCGTCGTTGTCGTAGATCCGGATCGCCGTCACGCCGGGGCCGCGGGCGAGGCGCTCGATGGTGCGCTGCACCTCGTCCTTGCGGTTGGACAGCATGCCGTCGTGGGTGGCGCCGAGGATCAGGCTACTCGAGCGCTCCGCACCGTCGCGGATGAGCTGGGTGAACCGCTCCCGGGTGGTGCTGAAGCTGACGACCGCATGGATCGTCAGGACGGCGACCACGGTGAGCAGGAGAGGAATGAGGAGGCGGGCGCTCAGCGAGTGGAACAGCGCCTTCAGTCTTCTGCGCATCCGATGCCCTCCGCCTGGAGGAGAAGGAAGGGGAGGAGGTCCTTCGCACCCGGATCACCCCGGCTCGGGCGTGATGCACGCGTGGAAGGAGCGCTGAACGGGGCCGGGAGCGCACCTCGATGATACCACGGACGTGTCGGATTTTTCGTCGCGCCGTTGAATTTTTCAGCGGGCGCCGGCGCGCTCGCGCGCGGCCACCGGACCTCCCGAAACGCCCGTCCTGCGGGCGTTCCGCGGGCTCACGACCGGAACGCCGCCGCTGGTTCCCCTCTTGCAACCGGAAGGGTCGAGGGGCGACACGCCACGTCGGGAGGTCACGGAATGGACCAGCGCACCCAACCCTGCCTTTGGATGAGCGCCGGGCTCGTGTCCTACAAGCTCTGCGATCGCGACTTCGACTGCGACCGGTGCCCCTTCGATGCCGCCATCCGGGGCGAGGTGATGCCCGCCCTCCCCCCGATCGACCGGATGGATCGGAACGATCTCGGCGGAGCCCGGGTCGCGGCACTGTGCTTTCCGGAGGACCGGCTCTACGCCAGCGGACACACCTGGGTCCAGGAAGCGGCGGGCGCCGCGGTCCGCATCGGCCTCGACGCGTTCGCGGTCGCCCTGCTCGGCTCCATCCACCGGGTCCAGGCCCGCGCCGAGGCGGCCTCGGCGGATCTGGACGACGGCGCGACGCTCTGCGAGGTCGACCTGGATGTCGGAAGGCTACCCGTGACCACCCCGGTCGCGGGCAGGCCCCGGATCTGGAACCGGGCGCTGGAGGAGGACGGCACTCCGCTCATGCGCTCGCCGTACGACGAGGGCTGGATCGCCGAGTTGGATCTCACCGCTCCCGACGCGCTGACCCGGCTGCTGCCCTCGGCGGCGGCTCTGGAGCGCTCGCGCCTCGACCTGCGGCGTTTCCGCCGCCGGGCGGCGCTCTTCCTGTTCGAAGGAGCCGACGACCTCGGACCGACCCTGGCCGACGGTGGCGAGATCCTCACCGATCTGCGGGCGATCCTCGGTGCCCCGAGGTACCTGGAGCTCGTCGCGGACCTGGTCCGGTAGAGGGC
>JASFUJ010000474.1:0-3882 GCA_050050355.1 Acidobacteriota bacterium | reverse complement strand
CCGCCGAGATGGAAGAGCTGGTGGAGATCATCGGCCGCCGGTTCCGGCTCGCCCCCGACTGCGAGTTCGGCGTCGAGGTCGACCCGCGCATGTGCACCGACGAGCAGCTCGACGTGCTCGCGGCCGGCGGCGTCAATCGCCTGAGCATGGGCGTCCAGGACATCGATCCCACCGTCCAGAAGGCGGTCAACCGCATCCAGCCGACCGAAGAGACCTGGCGGGTGCTCGACGGCGCCCACTCCCGCGGCATGACCAGCGTCAACATCGACCTGATCTACGGCCTGCCCCACCAGACGCCGGAGAGCTTCGCCGAGACCGTGGACGAGGTCATCCGCATGGCGCCGGACCGGATCGCCGTGTTCAACTTCGCCTACCTGCCGGAGATGTTCGCCCACCAGCGGACCATCGATCCGGACGCCCTGCCCGACCCGGAGAGCAAGCTCACCATCCTCGAGAACACCGCGCGGCAGCTCATGGGCGCCGGCTACGCCTTCATCGGCATGGACCACTTCGCCAGGCCGGACGACCCGCTGACCCGGGCCCTCGAGGACCGCACCCTCACCCGCAACTTCCAGGGCTACTCCACCTGCGGTCGCACCGACCTGGTGGCCTTCGGGGTCTCCTCGATCAGCCACGTGGCCGGCGGGTTCGCCCAGAACCTCAAGGGGCTGGGCGAGTACGGCCAGGCCCTCCAGGAGGGCTCGTTCCCGGTCTTCCGGGGCCTGTTCCCGACCGCGGAGGACCGCCTCCGGCGGGCGGTGATCATGGGCATCATGAGCCACTTCCGGCTGAACAAGGACGCCATCGAGCGCCACTTCGACGTCGATTTCGACCGCCATTTCGCCGACGAGCTGGCGGACCTGGAGCCGCTGGCCGAGGACGGCCTGGTGGAGATCGGCGAGCGCACCCTGGAGGTGACCCCGATGGGCCGGCTCCTGGTGCGCAACGTGGCCATGTGCTTCGACGAGTACCTGCGCAAGCCGACGGCGGCCAAGGCACGGTACTCGAGGACCGTCTGAGCCCGGCACCCGCGCCCCGCCCAGGATGACCCGAACCATGGCCGTGGACAGCCTCCAGAGCCCCCCCGGCATCGACGCCCTTCCCGAGCGTCGGACCGTGCTCCTCGTCGGCAATCCCAACGTCGGCAAGAGCGTCCTGTTCCGCAACCTGACCCAGCGCTACGTCACCGTCTCCAACTTCCCGGGCACCACGGTGGAGATCGCCCGCGCCAGGGCGATCTTCGACGGCTCCACCGGCGGCCACGACGTGGAGGTGATCGACACCCCGGGGATCAACGACATCTCCCCCCGGGCCGAGGACGCACGGGTCACCCGGGAGATGATCGACCGCAACCCGGACGCCACCCTGGTCCAGGTGGCCGACGCCAAGAACCTGCGGCGTGCGCTGCTGCTCACCCTCCAGCTCTCCGAGCTGGGCCGGCCGATGGTGCTGGTGCTCAACATGATGGACGAGCTCGAGCAGCGGGGCGGCCGGATCGACACCGCCCGCCTGTCCCGGCTGCTCGGCGTGCCGGTGCTCACCACGGTGGCGCTGCGCAACCGGGGGACGGCGGACGTCATCGCGGCCCTGTCGGGAAGCCCCGAGACCGAGCCTTCGATCCCGCTCCTCCAGGACCAGCTCCGGGTTCCGGGCGCGGCGGACGGCCCGGACGCCGACCACAACTCCGACTACGAACGCAACCGGGCACGGCTCGCCCTGATCCACGAGATCCTGGCGCGGACCTACTCGATGCAGCGCCCCCGCCATGCCGCCTTCGCGGTGCGGCTGGGCTTCTGGGCCATGCACCCGGTCAAGGGACTGGCGCTGCTCGCGGTGGTCCTCGCCGCCGTGTTCTGGTTCGTGGGGCTGTTCGGCGCCGGCACGATGGTCGACCTGTTCGAGACCGGCATCTTCCGGCAGCACGTCAACCCGATGGCGATCCGCGCGGCCGACGCCGTCCTGCCCTTCCCCCACACCCACGCGGTGGAGACGGTGGAGGCGAGCGTCGGGCTGCCGCTCACCCCGATCCACGAGGTGTCCCTCGGCTCGTTCGAGAAGGCGACGATCCTGCCGGAGTACACGCTCTCGACCCCGTCCGGGCCGATCGGGCTCGACGACCTGACCGTGGGCCAGAAGGTGCTCCGCTTCGTCCACGACGGCCTGGTGGGCGAGTACGGCCTGATCACCATGGCGCTCTCCTACGCCCTGGCGATCGTCTTCCCCATCGTCACCACCTTCTTCCTGCTGTTCAGCATCCTGGAGGACTCCGGCTACCTCCCCCGGATGTCGATCATGGTCAACCGGGTGTTCCGGTTCATGGGGCTGAACGGCAAGGCGGTGCTGCCGATGATCCTGGGGCTCGGCTGCGACACCATGGCGACGATGACCACCCGGGTGCTCGAGACCCGCAAGGAGCGGATCGTCACCACCATGCTGCTCGCCCTGGCGGTGCCCTGCTCGGCCCAGCTCGGCGTGCTGCTGGCCATGATGGCGGCGCTCACCCCGGCCGGTGCGCTGGCCTGGGTGGCCCTGATCGTCGGCGTGATCTTCCTGGTCGGCTGGCTCACGGCCAAGGTGTTCGGCGGCGAGGACGCCGGCGACTTCATCCTGGAGATCCCGCCCATGCGCCGCCCCCAGGCGGGCAACGTGGCGATCAAGACCGTGAGCCGGCTCAACTGGTACCTGCGGGAGGTGATCCCGCTCTTCATGGTGGGCACGGCGGGGCTCTTCGTGCTCGACCAGGTGGGCGCCCTGGCGACCATCGCGGCCTGGGGCGAGCCCCTGGTGACCGGCTGGCTGGGCCTGCCCGCCAAGATGTCGAACGCCTTCCTGGTGGGCTTCATGCGCCGGGACTTCGGGGCGGTCTACCTGCTGGAGGCCGCCACCGGTCCGTCCCCGGAGCTCTCGCCCCACCAGATCCTGGTGGCCATGGTGACCATCACCCTGTTCATGCCGTGTATCGCGAACTTCCTGATGATCGCGAAGGAGCACGGCATGCGGGTGGCCTGGGCCATGGCGGCCTTCATCTTCCCCTTCGCCTTCTTCGTCGGAGGGATCGTCCATCGGGTGTCCGGATGGCTGATCGGTTCGTGACCTGCCCGCTCTGCGGGCTCGAGTTCCACTCCGGGGACACGCTGTGCGAGCACGGCTGTCCCCTGCGCACCGCCTGCGGGCTGATCCGCTGCCCGGCGTGCGAGTACGAGTTTCCCGAGACCCCGCGCTCGGTCTCCTGGCTGCAGAAGCTGTTCGGCCGCGCTCCGCGGCCGGCCCCGTGCCCGCCCAGCACCCGCACGGTGCGAGACCTCACCACCGGGGAGCGGGCGGAGGTGACCCACCTGGCGGGCGAGAGCTCCGCCCGGCGCAACGCCCTGGCGGTCTTCGGCCTGGTGCCAGGCTCCGAGGTGGAGCTGCTCCAGCGCTACCCCTCCTACGTGATCCAGGTGGGCGAGACGGTCATCGCCCTGGAGGCCGACGTGGCCGAGTCGATCGTCGTGGCGGGAGCCCGGCGGATGGACGAGACCGAGGACGGGGCGGAGCGCCCGGCCGCCGTCGCCCGGTGCCGGATGGCCGGGCGGAGCGCCGGCGAAGGGATCCCGCCCCTGGCGCCGGCCGAGAGTTGAGCCGGTTGCCGGTACGGGCCGGTAAGGTAGGATTCCCGGTCCGTCCGGCCGGCGCGGAGGCCGGCCGCTTCAATGCGGGGAAGGCACCGAGCCCTCTCCCCGAAGCGGCCGGCTTCAGCCGGCCGAGAGCGAGCGAAGCGAGCCACCTCTGACCCGAAGGACCTCCCCATGGCCGCACGAGACGAATCGACGCAACACGACACCCTGGTGATCGGCGCCGGGATCTCCGGCCTCACCGTCGCCTTCCATCTGGCCAGGAAGG
>JASFUJ010000473.1:0-3901 GCA_050050355.1 Acidobacteriota bacterium | reverse complement strand
GACGATCAGGTCCGCGCCCCCGCGAAGAAACGGCGAAAAAACGACCTCTCCACAAAGGGGCCGGCACCATCTACTGGGTCGCGCCCCCGCGAAGAAACGGCGAAAAAAACGACCTCTCCACAAAGGGGCCGGCACCACCCACCACCTACTACGGCCCGATCCGGAGCACCCGGACCAGCGGGCCTTCGACCTCCTGCAGCCCGTGGAGGTCCACCTCGCCGTGGATCGCCCAGAGGTGGTCCCCCTCCGGGTCGAGCAGGGTCTGGGTGAGCTCGCGGGTCAGAGGGCCGGTCCGCTGGATGTGGGTCCAGCGGTGCCGGCGCGCTTCCGGGGTGAACACCAGCTCGCCGTACTCCTCGAGGAACGGCGCCATCGCCTCCTCGAACCGCTCGGCGTCCCACGGATCGTCCGGGTCCTGGCGCACGGACTCGGCCGCCTCCTCCCAGTCCCCCTCGGAGAGCGCGCGCACCAGCAGGTGCATCTCCGTGCGCACCCGCGCGGCCAGAACCTTGGGGTTTTCGGCCAGCTCCAGCAGCCACTTGGCCTCCGTGGCCGCGTGCGCCCCCTCCCGCTCCAGCCGGATCTCCGGGTGGAGCAGGCTCTCCCACTCCTCGAGCAGGCTCGTGTCGGTGCGCTCGAGGAGCGTCCGAAAGTAGCCGATCGCGTCCCAGACGGCCTCGGTCTTGGCCACCTCGGGCACCGTCTGGACCACGGTCTTGTAGAGCTGCGACAGGTAGCGCAGGAGCACCCCCTCCGAGCGCTGGAGCCCGTACCGCCGGACGAAGTCGGCGAAGGAGAGGTACTCCGAGAACATCTCCCGCCCCACCCCCTTGGGTGAGACGTCCCGCCCGCCGACCCACGGGTGCTCGTCCTTGAACGCCTGGAAGGCCCCGTGGAGGAAATCCGCCAGCGGCCGCGGGTAGGTCACCTCCTCCAGGCGCTCCATGCGCTCCTCGTAGGGCACGCCGTCCGCCTTGAGCCGGGCGATCAGGTCCCCCTTGCGCTTCTTCTCCTGGCGGAGCAGGACGATCCGCGGATCCTCCAGGATCGCCTCCACCAGCGACAGGACGTCCAGCGGGTAGTCCGGCGACTCCGGGTCCAGCCGCTCGACGGTCTGGACCACGTACAGGGCGAGGACCTGGAGCAGGCTGAAGTCCCACTGCAGGTCCTCGGCCGGCACCACCCAGCGGTAGCCGCCCTCCACGTCTTCGACCATGTGGATCACCCCGGCGCGGTAGAGGGAGCGCACCAGGACGGCGGCGTGGGTCAGGTGCCGGCGCTGGGCGGCCGGGTCCTCGTGGGAGCGCCGGATCAGCTCCCGCAGGGAGTCGAAGTTTCGCCCCCCGGGGTCGTCGAGCTCGGCGTCGCGCTGGAGGAGCGCCAGGACCGTGCCGTGGCCGATCCGGAACCGGGAGCGCAACGTCTCCGGCGGCTTGGTCCGCAGAGCCTCGAAGGTCTCCTCGGTCCAGGAGACCTCCCCCTTCTGCTGGCCCGAGCGCTTCTTGAGCTGCTTGCGAGCCTGAGCCTTGGAGGCGGCCTTCATCTCGATCTGGCGCTTCTCGATCACGTGCTCCGGCGCCTGGGCCACCACCCAGCCCCGGTCGTCGAAGCCCTTCCGGCCGGCGCGGCCGGAGATCTGCTGGAAGTCCCGGACCGAAAGGATCCGCACCTTGCGGCCGTCGAACTTGGCGAGCTTCGAGAACAGGACGGTGCGGATCGGGATGTTGACCCCCACGCCCAGGGTGTCGGTACCGGAGATCACCTGGAGCAGCCCCTTCTGGGAGAGCTGCTCCACCAGCAGCCGGTAGCGCGGCAGGAGGCCGCCGTGGTGGACGCCGATGCCGAAGCCGAGGAAGCGCCGGAACTCCTTGCCGTAGGGGGTGTCCAGGCGCACCCCTTTGAGCTCCTCCTTGATCCGGTCCCGGATCTCGCGGCTCGCCACCTGCATGGAGGTGAGCGACTGGGCCAGGTCGGCGCAGTCGAGCTGGGTGAAGTTCACCACGTAGACCGGCGCCTGCCGGTGCTCCACCAGGTCCAGGATGGTCTCGTGGATCGGGGTCTCCCGGTATTCGAACTCGAGCGGCACCGGCCGCTCGCCGGAGCTCACCCGAGCGGCGGAGATCCCGGTGCGCTCTTCCAGATGCTCCTCGATCCGGCGGGTGTCCCCCAGGGTGGCGGACATGAGCAGAAACCGGGTCTCCGGCAGGTTGATCAGCGGGATCTGCCAGGCCACGCCCCGGTCCCGGTCCGAGTAGTAGTGGAACTCGTCCATCACCACGTAGGGGGCGTCCAGCTCTGCCCCCTGGCGCAGCGCCATGTTCGCCAGCACCTCCGCCGTGCAGCAGATCACCGTGGCGCCGGGGTTGATGGAGGCGTCCCCGGTGAGCATGCCCACCCGGTCCGGCCCCAGCTCGTCGCACAGGGCGAAGAACTTCTCGCTCGCCAGGGCCTTGATCGGGCTGGTGTAGAACGAGCGCCGCCCCTCGCACAGCCCCTTGAAGTGGACCCCCAGGGCCACCAGGGACTTTCCCGAGCCCGTGGGCGTCGAGAGCACCACGTGGCGCCCGGCCATCACCTCCAGCAGGGCCTCCTCCTGGGCCGGGTAGAGCTCGAACCCCACGTCCCCCGCCCACTCCAGGAACCGGTCCAGGATCTCGTCCGGGTCCGCCGTCCCCCCCTCCGGCACCCGCTCGCCCAGGGGAACGACTCCGGCCGCGGCCGGGTCGACCCCGTCCCGACCCTCCGTCGCCTGCGCGGCCGTCGCCTGGCCCGGATTCGGGTTTCGATCCGTCATCGTCCCCCGATGACATCACCACCGCGCCGGGACCGCAACCGGCGGGGCGACCAGATCCCAACCGGCGGGGCCGGGGCCACCTCACGAATTCAGATCGATGAGGAAGTCGAGCAGCTCCGCGAACTGGCGCTGGCGCTCGCGGCCGGCGCTCTCGGCCAGCCGGCCCGCCCGTCGCCGCCGGTCGAGAGCGCTCCCCGGGCCATCCTCCCCCTCCACCCAGAGCTCGTGGCGTTCCGCCAGCCAGTCCAGCCAGTCCACGAGGCTCGCCACCGCCTCCCAGGCGTCCTCCGGCAGCTCCAGGCCGTCGAGCAGCCGGCACCGGTCCTTCTCGCCCAGGGCGCTCAGGCCCCGCTCGTAGCGGGAGATCGACGCGTGGTGGACGCCCGTCCTGCGGGCCAGGTTCCGCTGGGAGATCCGCCGGTACGCCCGCAGCACCGCCAGCACCGCGCCGTCCGCGGGGCGGTCCTGGCGCGGTTCGATGGGGCTGGAGGGCGTGGCGTTCACGGCGTCACTGTAGGTTCGGTCGTCGTCTCCGGCAACGTCCACGGGCACCGGTCGGCCCGTCGGCTCGTCACTTCGTCACGTCGTTCCGAAACGCCGGCAACCGGTCGGCGGTGGATTCGTCACAGCATGATGCCGGAGCTTCAGATCGGCATGTTCTTCCAAAACGACAAGAAGATTCCTCGAAGAGGGTCTTTCTCTCACCCCGGGCGACCGGCGGGGTCCGGCGAGGTCCGACGGGGTCGGCGATCGGTTGCGACGAGGCCCGCCCCGGGTCTCGATCCGACTCCCTCCGACTCACTCCGGCCCGACGGCCGGCTCCAGAACGTCGAGGGCGGCCCGCAGGTGGGGCACGGCATCCTCCAACACCCTGCGGTCGGCCGCGTGCCGGTCCTCGTGGAGGTAGGCCAGAACGCTCTCGCGGATGGGATGGTCGTTGGGGTGCTCTTCGGAGCCGTCGAAGGACATCGTCGAACCTCCCTTCGGTCGTCGAATCGGATGTCGGGTGTACCCGGACGTCGCAACACGAGCGACATTATACGATCTGCTGTACCGCTGTCCCGTCCAAAGAACATCTTTGGTAAAATGCGCTCCGATAGCGAACGA
>JASFUJ010000472.1:0-3905 GCA_050050355.1 Acidobacteriota bacterium | reverse complement strand
CCACGTGGATGTCGGCGTAGGAGGTGCCGCCCCGGGATTCCGGGCCGTAGCTCGGGATGTAGGTGGAGTCGAAGCCCTCGTTGATCGCCGCCCGGCAGGTGAGGGCGGCGATGGTCTGGGCGCCGTCGCCGCCGGCGCCGGCGAACTTGAGCGCCAGGTCCCGGGGCTCGAGCTCCGCCGGCAGGACCGGCTCGTCCAGGAACCGGGGCTCGGCCCGGTCGGCGCCGCCGATCGTGGTGGCGACCTGGTGCGGGTCGAAGATTGGCGGCTCCGGGGCGAACCAGGGCTCCGGCTCGGTGTCCTTGAGCACCCCGAGCGGGAAGACCTCGGTCATGACGTCCCGCACCCACTCCTCCGCCTCGGCGGGCGTCTTCTTGAGGTGGGTCGGGCACTCGGAGAGCACCTCCACCAGCGAGAAGCCCTTGCCCTCCGCCTGGAGCCGTAGGGACTTGCGGATCGCCTTGGCGGCCCGCTTGCGCTGCTTGGGGTCGTAGAGGGCGACCCGCTCCACGTAGACCGGGCCGTCGAGCTGGGCCAGGGTCTCTGCCATGCGCAGCGGCTGGCCCATGGCGCGGGTGCGGCCGTCCGGGCAGGTGGTGCTGCGCTGGCCCATGAGCGTGGTGGGAGCCATCTGGCCGCCGGTCATGCCGTAGATCGCGTTGTTGACGAAGATCACCGAGATCGGCATGCCGAGCTGGGCGGCCTGCATGATCTCGGCGAGGCCGATGGAGGCCAGGTCGCCGTCCCCCTGGTAGCTGACCACGATCGAGTCCGGGTTGGCCGTCTTGTGGCCGATCGCCACGGCCGGCGCCCGGCCGTGGGCCGCCTGGGTGTTGCCCACGTCCAGGTAGTAGTACATGAAGACCGCGCAGCCCACCGGGGAGATGGCGACGGTGCGGTCCTGGAGGCCCAGCTCCTCGATCGCCTCGCCCAGGTACTTGTGGATCAGGCCGTGGCCGCAGCCCGGGCAGTAGTGGGTGGAGTGGGCCTTCAGCCCCTCCGCGTGGTTGTGGCGCTCGAAGGTGCGGTAGAAGACGCTTCCGGCCGCGGGCTCAGACATGGGTCACCTCCGCTCTGCGGCGGCTCCCGCCGCCGGTCCGGGCAGTCTCTTCCAGCTCGAGCACGGCCCGGACGATCTCCTCCTGCTGGGGCAGGACGCCGCCGAGGCGGCGCACCTGCCGGATCGGGCCGAGCGCGTCGGAGCCCGGGGCGAGGCCGCGGTGGCTGAGCGCCAGCCGGACCTCGTCCTCGAGCTGGCCCGGGCCGGCCTCCACCACCACCAGGCCCTTGGCCCTCCGGGCCGGCTCCTCCAGCAGCTCGATGGGGAAGGGCCAGAGGGTCTGGGGCCGGAACAGCCCGGCGCGCACCCCCTGGTCCCGGAGCGCCCGGACGGCGCCCTTGGCCATGCGCGACGGCGTGTTGCAGGCCACGATCAGCCAGTCGGCGTCGTCGCAGCGGTCGAGCTCGGCCCGCTGGAGCTCGGCGATCATCCGGTCGTACTTCCGGTTCAGGCGCTCGTTGTGGCGCTCCAGGTCCGGCTCGGCCAGGTAGATCGAGGTGTGGAGGTTGGCCCGGTGCTCCCGGTCGCCGTACACCGCCCACGTGGGCACGCCGGGCTTCACCAGGTGGTCCGGCAGGGTGACCCGGCCGGTCATCTGGCCCAGGTAGCCGTCGCCCGCCACCACCACCGGGCTCCGGTAGCGGAACGCCAGGTCGAACGCCTCCATGGTGAAGTCGAGCATCTCCTGTGGGGTCGACGGCGCCAGCACCGGGGCGTGGGTGTTGCCGTGGCCGAGGCCGTGGCAGACCAGCTTGATGTCGGCCTGCTCGGGGCCGATGTTGCCGAGGCCCGGGCCGCCGCGCATGACGTTGACGATCACCCCGGGGAGCTCCGCCCCGATCATGTACGAGATCCCTTCGAGCATGAGCGAGAAGCCGGGCGACGAGGTGAAGGTCATGCAGCGGACCCCGGCGCCGCCGGCGCCGTACATCATGTTGATCGTCGCCACCTCGCTCACCGCCTGGACGAAGCTGCCGCCGAGGCCGGGCAGGATCCGGGCCATCAGCTCGGCCCCCTCGGTGGAGGGCGTGATGGGGTAGCCGTAGAAGCTCCGGCAGCCAGCCAGGAGCGCCCCCACCGCCGCGGCGTGGGCGCCCTTCATGACCATCGGCTCGAGCCGTGGCAGCGGCAGCCGCTCGTCCGCCGTGCCGGTGGGCTCCGGCGCGTCGGTGGGGCGCGGGCCGAAGAAGGCCTCCGGGTCGGTCACCTCCGGGTCGAACTCCGGCTCCGGCTTCGGCAGCAGGCCCCAGGGCTCGGGGCAGGCGTCGAAGCACAGGCCGCAGCCGTTGCACAGGTCGAGGTCGACCACCACCGGCCGCAGGCCGGTGCGCGGGTCGATCTCGTCCGCGTATCGGATCGCGTCCTTCGGACACGCCTCGATGCACCGGCCGCAGGCCTTGCAGTACTGGGGATAGAGAAAGGGCTTGGGCTTTTGCCGTTTGCCCTGCGCGTTCGGCACGGACATCGAATCACCCCCGGGAGTCGTGGTGAAGCGCCGGTCGCGCCGGGCACGCGCGATCACGGCGAAGAAGCTCTCTGTCGGGTCGAGAGTGACGCCGGCGGGCCCTCGGGACAACCCCCGAGTGGGTGGGGCGCAGGGATCGGGGCACCGCCCGGCCGGGGGGTTGCCCTCCGGGTGCCGAATCGTGCAAGACTAGGCAGAACGCCGGATGGACCGACACCCTCACCGGCCCCTCTCTCCCGCCACTCGAAGACACCCTGAACAGCCCAGAACGAGCCAGACGGAGGATTCAAGTCATGGCGATGGACCTCGACAAGTTCATGGACCGCATCGTCTACCGCAACCCGGGCGAGCCCGAGTTCCAGCAGGCGGTCCGCGAGGTGGCCGAGAAGGTCATCCCGTTCATCAACGCCAACCCCCAGTACGAGAAGCCCCGGATCCTCGAGCGGATGGTCGAGCCGGACCGGATCATCATGTTCCGGGTCTGCTGGGAGGACGACACGAACAAGTTCCGGGTCAACCGGGGGTACCGGGTGCAGTTCAACGGGGTGATCGGTCCGTACAAGGGCGGGCTGCGCTTCGACCCGGCGGTCAACCTCTCGGTGCTCAAGTTCCTCGGCTTCGAGCAGGTCTTCAAGAACGCCCTGACCACGCTGCCCCTCGGCGGCGCGAAGGGTGGGGCGGACTTCAATCCCCGCGGCCGCTCGGACATGGAGGTGATGCGCTTCTGCCAGGCGTTCATGACCGAGCTCTCCCGCCACATCGGCAAGGACACCGACGTGCCCGCCGGCGACATCAACGTGGGCAGCCGGGAGATCGGCTACCTCTTCGGTCAGTACCGCCGGCTCCAGAACGAGTGGACCGGCGCCCTCACCGGCAAGGGGCTCCAGTACGGCGGCAGCATGATCCGGCTCGAGGCCACCGGCTACGGCTGCGTCTACTTCGCCGAGGACATGCTCCAGCAGCACGGCGAGGACATCGAGGGCCAGACCTGCGTGATCTCCGGCGCCGGCAACGTCTCCCAGTACACCGCCAAGAAGCTGATGGAGCTGGGCGGCAAGGTGATCACCCTGTCCGACCGGAGCGGCTTCATCCACGTGCGGGACGGGATCGACGAGGAGCTGCTCGACGCGGTGATCGAGCTCAAGAGCGGCCGTCGCCAGGGTCTCGACGTGCTCGCCGGGGAGCGCAACCTCGACTTCCACCCCGGCGAGAGGCCGTGGAACGTCCCGTGCGACATGGCGTTTCCGTGCGCCACGCAGAACGAGCTCGAGGAGGACGACGCCCGGGCTCTGCTGAACAACGGTTGCAAGCTGGTCAGCGAGGGGGCGAACATGCCGTCGACCCGCGGGGCGGCCCACGCCTTCGAGGACGCCGGCATCC
>JASFUJ010000471.1:0-3911 GCA_050050355.1 Acidobacteriota bacterium | reverse complement strand
GGGGTCGACCTTCCGGGTCACCTCGCGCACCGCCCGGACGATCTCGGGGCTCATCCAGGCGCCGGCCAGCCGCCGGCGGATGACGTGCCGGGGCACCGGCCTGCTGAACAGCGTCTGCCACGGCAGGTGGCGGAAGCCGGACCAGGACGGCGGGCGTACGAAGGTGGCGCACAGGATCAGCCCCACCAGGCCGGGGGGCGCCTCCGCCGCCAGGCGCACGGCGACCGGTCCGGAGAAGGACTCGCCGAGCAGGAGGAAGGGGCCGTCGGCTGGCAGCCACCGCCGGGCGACCTCCAGGTGCGCCGGGTAGTTCAGCACCCCGCTCCCGCGATCGGGCGGATAGGAGACCGGCTCCACGGCGAAACCCTCCGGAGCCTCCCGCTCGAGCCACCGGAAGAGGTCGCCGGTGCCGTCGAGACCGGGGAGGGCGAGGATCTTCATCGGTCGTCCTCCATCAGTCCGTCCCCATCAGCTCCCAACGGCCGGAGCCGATCGCCTGCCGCAGCCGGTACTCGCGCCCGTCGTCTCCCCGGACGCGGAAGACGCGCCAGCGCGGCTCCCGCCACCGCTCCACGACGGCCACGACCTGGA
Source organism: Acidobacteriota bacterium (assembly GCA_050050355.1). Lineage (GTDB taxonomy): Bacteria > Acidobacteriota > Thermoanaerobaculia > Multivoradales > DATKCC01 > JASFUJ01. The sequence continues at coordinate 3,320 of JASFUJ010000471.1, read as the reverse complement.
CCTCTCGGCCACCCAGGGTGAACCGCCGGGGCGTCTCCTCGCCCCGGTAGCCGGCGTAGCACTCGACCTCGATGGGATTCCGCGAGCGTTCCGTCACGTCTCCGACGCTATCTCACTCGCGGATCGTACTCTTTGCCGTCGACCGTCGTCGGCTCGAGGATCGAAGTCTGCGAACGGGGCCGCCTACCGGGCGGTCGCCCAGGCCGTCGTCAAGGACGGCTGGAGCCGGGTCGAGACCGACAAGGACCTGGGGATCATCACGGGCAGTCAGGAGGTCACCATGGGAGAGGGCGCCGTCGCTCCCCTGAACGTCGTGGTCGAGGAGGTGGAGGAGGGCGCCATCCGGGTCGAGGCGAAGTTCAGCACCGCCGGGATGCAGAAGGCCAAGACCGAGGATGTGCGGAAGGCCCTCTGCACGATCGTGGAGGCCGTCTCCGAGTAGGGATCGAGACCGGAGAACGGACGGACCACCTTCCGACGCGGCTTCAGAGCCGCCGGGCGACCAGCACTTCGGACGCGATGCCCCAGGCGGCGATGCGGCTTTGGTGGAGAAGGTCCCAGCAACCGGGGGCGGCGTCGAGGTGGGGCCGGAGCGCCAGGGGGCGGCAGCCGCCCACCAGGGACGGGCGCCATCGATGGACCCGGGACCAGAGGGCCATGATCATCCTGGAGAGCGGCGTGGGGCCCGGGGTGATTCCGACCAGGCAGAGCCGCCCGCCGGGTCGGAGCAGCCGGTGGGCCTCGGCGAGCCAGGCGCCGATCTCGCCCTCCGGCAGCAGGTCGAGGACATAGTTGGAGACGAACCGGTCGCAGCAGCCGTCCTCGAGGGGCAGGGGCGGGTCCCCCTCGATCCGCTCCACCGCGGCCCGCGGTCCGAAGCCCTCCACCCGCTCCCGGGCGATCCGGACCATCTCCGGGCTGAGGTCGAAGCCCCGGTAGGTGGCCCGCCGCGGCAGGTGCTCGGTCAGCAGCGTGCGGGCGAAGTGGCCCGTGCCGCAGCCGAGCTCGACCACGGCCGTTGCCTCCCCGAAGGCCGCCTGCCGGACGAGCCGGTCGAGGGCCGGTCGCTCGTAGACGAGCTGGGTGTCCTGCCGCGTACCGGTGCGGTCGTAGAAGCGCCGGGCCTGCTCACGGGTCAGAGTCGTTCGCGTCACGGTCCACCTCGCGGGTTCACCACAGCCAATCGCCTCGGAACCTGGCGGAACCGTGCGATCTGGTGAAGCATGTGGGGGCGTCTCCTCGTCCCGGTCGCCGGGGCGCACTCGCCCTCGATGGGGGTGTGCGAGCACTCGGTCACGTCTCCGACGGTATCTCAACCTTCCGGGCTCGCTCGTGTCTGTTCGATCGAGAGGAGACGGCTCCGGTGGAGCCGTTGACAGATGTCGTCATCTTCGGATGATGAACTTGCCACCGTCAAGAAAGGAGATTCGGATGAAGCTCTCGACCGTTCTCGCTCTGTCTCTCGTCGTTTTTTCCACGGCCGCGATCGTCGCTGCGCCGCTCCCTGCCGAGACAGCCCCGGAGGGCTCGCGCCCCTGCGTCGAACACTTCACCGAGGAAGGGGGCTTCTTCGAGGGCAAGACCTACGAGACCTGGCAGGAGCACGAGGGGGTCTCGTTCGATGCCGCCTACCGGGCGGTCGCCCAGGCCGTCGTCAAGGACGGCTGGAGCCGGGTCGAGACGGACAAGGATCTGGGGATCATCACCGGGAGCCAGGAGGTGACCATGGGCGAGGGTGCCGTCGCCCCACTGAACGTCGTGGTCGACGAGGTGGAAGAGGGCAAGGTCCGGGTCGAGGCGAAGTTCAGCACGGCCGGGATGCAGAAGGCCAAGACGAAGGACGTGCGCAAGGCTCTCTGCACCATCGTCGAGGCCGCCTCGGAGTAGAGGCTGCTCCGCGGAAGGCCACGAGGCCGCGGGCGGAGATCCCGGTCGCGATGTTTCGCGAGGAAGGGAGGAACCATGTGGATTCGGAAGGCCGTGGGTGTCCTGGTCCTGACATCTCTCGGCAGTGTCGCCCTGCCGGCCCACGCCGGGCAGGTGGATGCTTGGCGAGGCAAGCTGAAGGAGATCGACGAGCAGCTCAGGATGGGCGAGTATCGGAAGGCCCGGCGAGGCTCCGAGAAGCTGGCTCGCACGATGGTCGACAGCATGGGGCCTGGCCGGGAGGCGGCATATACGCTCGCCGTGACCTGTGTCTTCAGGGCGATCGCCGAGATGGGACTGGGCGACGAGGAGGCCGCGTCCTGGTACTGGTGGACCGGCTATAGCCTGTTCAACGACATCGTCGAGACCGACATGTCTCCATACGGCGAACCGGCCGAGCTCCTGAAGAGCCGGCCGTTCCGATCCCGGGAGGGAAAGCCGGAGATCGGAGAGCTTCCGCCCGCTCGGACCGATCGGTTGGAGCCGCCCGAGACCCGGAAGAGTCCGTCCCCGGACTATCCCGAGGCTCTCCGACAGCTCGGTATCGAGAAGACGTACAGCGTCCAGGTCGTGATCGAGGAGGACGGTTCCCTTTCCGACCCCTTGATCCTGCAGCCGGTCGAACACTCCGCGATGGCGTACGAGATTCTGGAGACGATCCGCCGGTGGGAGTTCGAGCCGGCGAAGCTGGACGGGAAACCGGTGCCCGTCCTGTACAACCTCGCGGTTCGCTTCAGGCTGAAGAGCTGACGCGAGAGACCGCTGCGGACCGCCTCGGCGGTCTCGTCGTTCGGGTGGCGGGGTGTCAGGACCTCGGCCGTCAGGCCCGCCTTCGCCCGCCCACGGCTCGAGCGCGGGCGGGCGGCGGCGGTGTCCCGCGGGGGTGGCGTTCGTCCAGCCAGGCGTCGGGCATCACGAATCCGGAGCGGGCCCGGTCGCTGTCGAGGGTCTCGTCCCGATAGTACCGGGGAAGGATCGATGGGCGGTACTCGAGGAGGTCCGGGTTGCGCCCGGCGAACTCCCGCCACTCGTGCTCCTCGGGCATCCGGGTCAAGCGGTCCTGGATCAGGAGCAGGTAGGCCCAGGTGATCGTGTCGTGGTACTTGTCCGGGGCGCCTTGATGAGCGGCGAACGCCTTCAGCAGCCGGATGAACCGCGCCGCCGCCTCGGCCAGGGGGGCCCGGCGCAGGCAGATCCAGCCCAGGCGCACGTGATCCTCGTGGCGGAAGGCGTCGCCGGCGATCTCGAGGCGCTCGAAGGCGCGCTCGAACGCCAGGTCGTCCTCGCCGACGCCGGGCGGTGCGGGCGTCACGGTCCGGGTCGCCGGCTCCGTCATTCGCTCTCCTCCAGGTTGTGGCTGTCGCCGCTGTCGAGGTCGAGGCCGTAGATCCGCT
>JASFUJ010000470.1:0-3911 GCA_050050355.1 Acidobacteriota bacterium | reverse complement strand
GACGAAGAAGCCGATCAGCGGCTCCACCTCCGGCCGCACGCGCCCCGCCACGGGCGAGCCGACCACCAGGTCGTCGGCGCCGGTGAGCCGGTGGAGCAGGGCGTCGAAGGTGGCGAGGAGCGCCATGAACAGGGTCGCCCCCTCGCCGCGGGCCAGGGTGCGCAGGCGCCGGGTCGCCTCCGGATCGAGCCCGAACGCCACCTGACCTCCGCGCTGGCTCTGGACCGGCGGCCGGGGCCGGTCGGTGGGCAGCTCGAGCAGCTCGGGGGCGCCGGCCAGCCGTTCGCGCCAGTGCTCGAGCCGGCGGGCCAGAACCTTGCCCGAGAGCCAGGTGCGCTGCCAGACGGCGAAGTCCGGGTACTGCACCGGCAGCTCCGGCAGCGGCGCCGGGCGGGCGGCGCGGAAGGCCGCGTAGAGCGCCGCCAGCTCCTGCAGGAAGATTCCCACCGACCAGCCGTCGGAGGCGATGTGGTGCATGGTCGCCACGAGCACGTGCTCGCCGGAGCCCGCGCGGAGCAGCAGGCTCCGGAGCAGCGGCCCGCGCGCCAGGTCGAACGGGCGGAGCGCCTCGGCGAGAGCCACCCTCCGGATTCCCGCCTCGCGGTGGTGGGCCTCCAGGCCCGACAGGTCGACCACCGGCAGACGGTCCTCCCGCTCCGGGGATCCCGGCCGGACCACCTGGACCGGCGTCGACTCCCCGGTCTCCCGGAAGACGGTCCGCAGGGCCTCGTGGCGGCGGACGATCTCCCCCAGGCTGCGGGCCAGGGCGGGCACGTCCAGCTCTCCGCTCAGCCGCACGGCGGCCGGCAGGTTGTACCAGGAGCGCCCCGGCTCCATCCGGTCCAGGAACCAGAGCCGCTCCTGGGCGAACGAGAGGGGCAGGTCGCGCCGCCGGGACACCGGCCGCACCGGCGGCTCCTCGAGGCGCGGAGAGGCTTCGACCACCGCCGCCAGGGCACCGAGCGTGGGGGCCTCGAACAGGGTCCGGACCGGCAGGTCCACCCCCAGGCGCTCGCGCAGCCGGGCCACCAGGCGGGTCACCAGCAGCGAGTGGCCGCCGAGGGTGAAGAAGTCGTCGTGGACCCCCACCCTCCGCTCTCTGCCCTCGGGCTCCGCTCCGTCGCGCCCGATCTCGAGCAGCTCCTCCCAGATCTCGGCGAGCAGGACCTCGACCGGGGTCCGGGGGGGCACGTGCCCGGCGGCTCCGGCCCCCGGGCGCCAGCCCTGCTCCCGGGCCAGCCCGGCGAGGGTCCGCCGGTCGACCTTGCCGCTCGCCAGGAGCGGCAGCTCGTCGAGCGTCACGAAGCCGGAGGGCACCATGGACTCCGGCAGGCGCTCGACCAGGGCGGCCCGCAGCGCTCCGGCCTCCGGCGCTCCGCGTCCGGTGCTCGCCGGCCCCGCCTCGCCCTCCGGGCCGGTCTCCGGGAGGACGCACGCCACGAGCCGGCGGTCGTCGGACGTCTCCGACGCACGGAGCGCGAGCACCACGGCCCGGCGCACCCCGGGCTGCTCGCCGAGGACGCTCTCGATCTCGCCCAGCTCGATCCGGAAGCCCCGGATCTTCACCTGGTGGTCGATCCGCCCCAGGAACTCGATCACGCCGTCCGGCCGCCGGCGGACCAGGTCGCCGGTGCGGTAGACGCGCGCTCCGGCGGGCTCGCGCGCCGCATCGCCCGTCAGGTGGGGCGCCGGATCGGGCACGAACCGCTCCGCGGTCAGGGCCGGGAGGCCGCGGTAGCCCCGCGCCACCTGGACCCCGCCGATCAGCAGCTCGCCCGCCACCCCGACGGGCACCGGCCGCAGCCCGGGGTCGACCACCTGGAGGGTGGTGCCGGCCACCGGGCGCCCGATGGGCACCGTCGCCGGAGCCCGCCCGTCCTCGCTCGGCGGGCAGCGCCAGTGGCTCACCTCGATCGCCGCCTCGGTCGGCCCGTAGAAGTTGTGCAGCTCCGGGGAGGCTCCGGCGTCGCGCCCGAGGCGCTCGAAGAAGCGGGCCGCCAGCTCCGGGGTCAGCTCCTCGCCGCTCGCCACCAGGCGCCGCAAGGTCCCCGAGCACCGCCCGATCTCCGGGACCTCCAGCAGCTCCCCGAGCATCGAAGGCACCGAGTGGGCGGTGGTCACGCCGCGCTCGGCCAGGGTCGCGGCGAGGTAGGCGGGCTCCCGGTGGCCGCCCGGGCGGGCCATCTCGAGCCGCGCACCGCAGATCAGCGGCGTGAACAGCTCCCAGACCGACACGTCGAACCCGAAGGGCGTCTTCTGGAAGAACCGCTCGTCGGGGCCGGTCCCGAACCGTCCGATCATCCAGAGCAGCCGGTTGACCACGCCGCGGTGGGCGTTCATGGCGCCCTTGGGCCGGCCCGTCGAGCCCGACGTGTAGATCACGTACGCCAGGCGGTCCGGTCCGCCCGCAGAAGCGGGTGGATCGGCCGGCGGATCGGCCGCCTCCGGAACCGGGTCGCCGAGCCACACCACCGGCGTGCCGTCCGCGGTTTCGCCCGGGCTCGGCCCCGGGCGGCCGGCCAGGACCCCGGCCACCAGGTCCTCCAGGCCCCGCTGGGCGAGCAGCACCCGCGCTCCCGAATCCTCGACCATCCAGCGGAGTCGCGCCGCCGGGTAGGACGGGTCGAGGGGCACGTAGGCGCCGCCCGCGCGCAGGATCGCGAGCAGGCCGACCACCATCTCCACGGATCGCTCGGCGGCGATGCCCACCGGTCGCTCCGGTGCCGCGCCGAGGGTGGCGAGGTGCCGCGCCAGGGCGTTCGCCCGGCGCTCGAGCTCGGCGAAGGTGACCGCCCGGGGGCCGGCGACCACCGCCACGGCGTCCGGCGTCCGGGCCGCCTGGGCCGCCACGAGACCGTCGATGGTGGGCTCGCCCCCGATCGGGACCCCGGCCGCGGGCCGTGCCGAGGCGTTCCACTCCACGAGTTGCTGGCGCTCGGCGGGGCTCAGCAGCGCCAGGTCCCCGATGGGGCGGTCGGGCCACTGCACCGCCTCCGCCACGAGCCGCTGCAAGTGCTCCAGGAAGCGGAGCATGGTGGTGCGGTCGAACAGGTCCCGGTTGTACTCGAGCCCGCCGGCCAGGACGCCGTCGGGGCGTTCCACGAAGACCAGCGTGAGGTCGAACTTGGCGGTGCGGCTCGCGACGGGCACGGGCGCCATCTCCAGCCCGGGGAGCTCCTGGCGTCCGGCCGGAGCGTTTTGGAGGGCCAGGAGGACCTGGAAGATCGGGCCGTGGGAGGGGTCTCGGGCCGGGCGCAGCTCCTCGACCAGCTTCTCGAAGGGCACCTCCTCGTGCTCGAAGGCGTCGAGGGAGGTCCCCCGAACCCGGCCCAGCAGTCGACGGAAGCCGTCCGTCCCCGAGACCGTCGTCCGGAGCGGGAGGGTGTTGACGAAGAAGCCGATCAGGTCCTCGATCTCCGGGCGGACCCGCCCGGCCACGGGGGAGCCGACCACCACGTCGCCGACGCCGGTGACGCGGTGGAGCAGGGCGTCGAAGACCGCCAGGAGCGCCATGAACAGGGTCGCCCCTTCGCCCCGGGCGAGCTCGTTCAGGCGCCGGCTCCGGTCGGCCGGAACCCGGAAGCTCAACTGGTCGCCCCGCTGGCTCTGGACCGGTGGCCGGGGGCGGTCGGTGGGCAGCTCGAGCAGCTCCGGCGCGCCGGCCAGCCGCTCGCGCCAGTGGTCGAGGAGGCGGGAGAGGACGCTTCCCGTGAGCCAGGAGCGCTGCCAGACGGCGAAGTCCGGGTACTGGACCGGCAGCGCCGGCAGCGGGGACGGACGGCCCTCGCGGAAGGCGGCGTAGAGCGACCCGAGCTCGCGCAGGAAGATCCCCACCGACCAGCCGTCGGAGACGATGTGGTGCATGGTCACCACGAGCACGTGCTCGGTGGGGTCCACGCGGAGCAGGAGGC
>JASFUJ010000469.1:0-3913 GCA_050050355.1 Acidobacteriota bacterium | reverse complement strand
CTCCGCGGCACCCGGTCCAAGCTCCGGGGCGGCACCTGGTCCCCGCGCCCGGGGGCGGTTGCGGTGATCGTCAGGCCCCCGGTGGAGCCCGCCGGGACGGGCTGGCGGGATGCGGCGGAGCTGCGGGGGCGGGTGCGCCGGGAGATGCTGGAGCACCTCCCGGAGCCGGACTTGATCTGATCACCCCTGCAACCCCCCGTCCCCCTTCTCTCCCTCGAGGGGAGAAGGGGGCGCCCCCGACCTGAGCTCGCGTCGAGGGGGGGTGCCGGTTGGTTGCTCCGGCCCGGGCGGCGACCTACTCGGCGGCCGGCGGCGGTGGGATCGTGATGTCGAGCTCGGTCACCTCGCCGAAGGGCTCGAGCTGGGGCGCGAGCTGCTCGCTCGGTCCGACCACGACGATGGCGAACCGGTCCGGGTGGAGCTGCTCCCGGGCGACCCGCCGCACGTCCTCCACGGTCACCGCGTCGATCCGCTCGCGGAACTTCGCCACCCGGTCCAGCGGATAGCCGAACGCCTCCAGGGTGACCTGCTCGCGCAGGACCTCCTCCGCCGAGTCGACCTCGAACACGAAGGAGGAGAGGATCGCGTTCTTCGCCTCCGCGACCTCCTTGGGGGTGGGCGGGCGCTCGCCGCGCAGCGCCTCGCTCTCGGCCAGCAGGACCTCGAGCGCCTCCCCGGTGGACTCCACCTTCGTGGAGGTCCAGACCAGGGTCAGCCCCGGATGGTCCCAGTCGGCTCCGACCTGCCCGAAGACGCCGTACGCCAGGCCCCGCCGGGTCCGCACCTCGGAGTAGAGGCGCGAGCTGGCGCCGCCGGAGAAGATCTGGTTGAGCACCCGCAGGGCGTAGTAGTCCGGGTGATCCCGCCGGATCCCCAGGTGCCCCATGGCGATGTTGGCCTGGGTCACGTCGCTCTTGGCCGCCAGATAGAGCCCCGGGCTCGGCTCCTCGTCGTACCAGACGTCCGGAGTCTCCGTTCCCCCGCTCCGGGTCCAGTCGCCGAAGACCTCCCGGATCGAGCGCAGCGCCTGCTCCGCGTCGAAATCGCCCACCAGGCCGAGGATGATCCGGTCCGGGTGGTAGTAGGTCTCGTGCCAGCGCACCAGGTCCTCGCGCGTGACGGCGGCGAGGGTGGAGTACTCGGGGATCCGTGCGTACGGGGAGTCGGCGCCGTAGACCACGCGCTGGATCTCCCGGAAGACGATGCCCTGGGGCTCGTCGTTGCGCCGGGCCACGGTGGCGCGGACCGCGTTCTTCGCCACCTCCAGGCGTCCGGCGGCGAAGGCGGGGCGGCGGAGCACGTCGGCGAAGACCCGCAGCACCTCCGGGAAGTCGTCGGTGAGCGAGCTCATGCTCACCCGGCCCACGTCCTCGCCGATCGAGCTCTCGATGGTCGCGGCGCGGCTCTCCAGGAAGTCGTCCAGCTCGTCGGCGGACAGGCTCTCGGTGCCGCCGGTGCGGAGCACCTCCCCGGTGAGGCGCGCCAGGCTCACCTTCTCCGGCGGGTCGTAGCGCCGGCCGGTGCGCACGACCGCCACGGCCTGGACCAGGGGGAGCTCGTGGTCTTCCACCAGCATGACCACCATCCCGTTGTCGAGGACCACCCGCTCCGGGCTCGGGGCCTCGAACGCCGGGAGCGGCGGGTAGGTGATCTGGTCGGGACGCTTCACCTGGGCGTGCCCGGGGGCGGCGAAGCCCGCGAGCACGGCGGCCGGGGCGAGCGCGGCGACCAGGGTGGTGCGGAGGGCGTGAACGGCGGCCGTGGCGGCGGTGCGTGCGGTGCGCTGGCTCATGGCTCGACTCCTTCAGCGGGAGGTCCCGGCGGCGCGGCCGGAGGGTACGTTGACGATCTCGACCACGGTCCGGTTGGCCTCGGTCAGGGTCTCGGCGGCGACCCGCCGGATGTCCTCCTTGGTCACCCGGCCGAAGCGATCCAGGGCGCGGAACAGCTCCCGCCAGTCGCCGAACAGGCGGTGGTAGTCGGCGAGCTGGACCGCCATGCCCTGGTTGGACTGGAGCTCGCGGATCAGCCTGGCGCGAGCGCGGGTCTTGAACTTCTCCAGCTCGGCGTCGGTGACGTCCTCGGCGGCCAGCCGTTCGAGCTCCTCGTGGATCACTCCCGCGACCCGGTCGTTGTCCACGCCGGGGGAGGGGACCGCGAGCACGGCCCACAGGTTCGGGTACTTGTCCCCCGGGAACCCGGAGAAGGACTGCACCTGGATCGCCAGCTTCTCGTCGCGCACCAGGCGGCGGTAGAGCCGCGAGGTGCGGCCGGTGGTCAGGATGTCGTCGATGGCCTCGTAGACCGCCTGGTCCGGGTGGGTGATCGCCGGCTTGTGGTAGCCCTCGATGTAGAAGGGCTGGGAGCGGTCCTCGATCCGGACCCTCCGCTCGGCGGTCTGGGGCGGCTCCACGGTGCGCAGCGGCTCCGGCCCGGGGCGGGCGGGAATCCGTCCGAAGTAGGTCTCGAGCATCGGAACGAGCGTCTCCGGGTCGACGTCGCCGACGATCGCCGTGGTCAGGTTCGCCGGGGCGTAGTGGGTGTCGAAGAACATCCGGGCGTCGGTGATCGTGAGGGACTGCAGGTCGCTCATGAAGCCGACGGTGGGGATGCCGTAGGGGTGCGCCGTGTAGGCGGTGGTGACGAACTGCTCGACCAGGCGGCCGACGGGACTCGACTCGATCCGCAGCCGGCGCTCCTCCTGGACCACGTCGCGCTCCTTGTAGAACTCGCGGAAGACCGGGTGGAGGAAGCGGGAGGACTCGAGGTAGGCGAACAGCTCGATCTTGTTGGCCGGCAGCGAGTAGATGTAGGCGGTGATGTCGGCGCCGGTGAACGCGTTGACTCCGACGGCTCCCGCCTGTTCGAGGATGCGGTCGAACTCGCCGGGGTTGACGTACTCCGCGGCCCGTTCCTGGGCCTCCTCGAAGGCCGTCTTCAGGGAGGTCAGCCTCTCCGGGTCGGGCCGCGGTTTCAGGCGCTCGCTCTGGTACGCCTGGTAGGCCGCTTCGAGCGCCTCGAGCGCCTGCTTCTCGGCCCCGTAGTCCGTGGTGCCGACGGTGCGGGTGCCCTTGAAGGCCATGTGCTCGAACATGTGGGCGAGGCCGGTGATCCCCGGCACCTCCTGGGCGGAGCCCACGTCGACGACCGTGGCGAACGAGAACACCGGGGCGGTGGGGCGTTCCACCAGGATGAAGGTCCAGCCGTTGTCCAGGGTGTGGACGGTGGTCTTCTCCTCGAAGGAGGCCAGGTCCTGGGCCCGGGCGGGCGACGGGACGAGCCCCGAGGCCAGGGCGAGGGCCAGGGCCACTCCGAGCGTGGCGGTTCTGGTGAGGGTCGGTCTCTTCGTCATGGATCCTGTCCTGGAAGGTTCACGGATGCGGTCGCGGACGAACGCGCAAGGGGGCCTATCTTAACGGACCGACCCCGGAGCTTCGCCACCCTCTCGCCTGGGGGGAAAGAACTCCACGCAGTCGCAACCCTCTCCCCCGTGGGGAGAGGGCCGGGGTGAGGGGGTTCGATGGCGGCGGAGAGGCTGCCTCCGCCGCGGGGTTCGCCGGGAGCGGCCCGGGCGCCCCCTCCTGGACCGGGGCATTCTCCCCCTCCGGCCGGGGGTGTAGCCGGGGGGCTCGTCCCCCCGGGGCTTGCCTGGACCCACGCGGCGCGCTCCCCGGACCGTCGAAACCAGGGAAGGCGCCACCCAGGCGCACCAACGCCTGGAGCCCTCTGGACGCGAGCCGCGGTCTTGAAGTATCCTGTCAACCGTCGATCCGCTAACCGCCGAGAGGCCCGAAAACCCCGGGGGGTTAGCGGAGCCGGAAAATCGAGGCCAAGTTCATTGGCAACAGGGACTTACGTCAAAGCGGGCCGATCGCGCCCGGCCGAAACGCACCCTTCCGGAGCCGGTTTCGGG